>DATFYV010000268.1:0-3630 GCA_035314845.1 Candidatus Acidiferrum sp. | reverse complement strand
CGCTTCGAGATTGGCTTCCCGCTGCCCGAAGGAAAAACAGAAGGGGACATCGCGGGATATCACTGCTGGGCGGAGTTCTTTATCGATGGAATCGGGTGGATCCCGGTGGATGCTTCCGAAGCGTCAAAGAATCCGGCGAAGAAGGATTACTTCTTTGGAGCCCTGGACGCCAACCGCGTGCAGTTCACATATGGCCGGGACGTGCATTTGTCCGCGGAGCAGCAGGGTCCGGCGCTGAACTATTTCATCTACCCTTACGCCGAGGTTGCGGGGCAACCGGTGAAGGGATTGCAGTCCCACTTTTCCTTCCGCGAGGTAAGCCCCGAGTCGCAGGCGCATTTGGGCCGCTAAAGTAACCTCCAGATGGGCAGGCGGGTCGTCGCAGGTTGACGATTTCGCGGCTTTGGGTGAGGCAGGATTACCCTTCCGCGGGCGGCGGAGTTATGCTCATAGACGCCTCAGCCGGAAGGGTGATTTCTGCTTTGAGGTGATCACTATGGCGATTCGTATCCCAACACGGTTTTTGCTATTACTGGCACTGGCCCAGATTTGCGGTATAGCGACGGTGCGTGCACAGGCACCGAGTGGCTCTTCAGACTCCGTGGCGGACGCCGCGAAGCGCTCCCAGGAACAAAAGAAGAACGCGGCCTCGGCGAGGAAAGTAATCACCGACGACGATCTGAGCACCGCGCAGATGAAGCCTGGGGATGAAGGATTGAAAGTGGCTACGCCACAGTTGGAGACTGCGCCGTCACCCGCTGCCGCAGTAGCGGCCGACGAAGCTGCGGACAAGAAGGCAGAAACGTCGCCCGCGGATGACCCCTTGAAGGCAGGAGATCCGGCGAAAGTGGCGCAGCTTAAGCAAGAGCTGGCGCAGGCGGAGGAAGAATTGAAGTTGAGCCAGCGGGAATCGGCCCTGGCTCAGGACAGCTTTTTCTCTAATCCGGACTATCAGCATGACACCGCGGGGAAGGCCAAGCTCGACGAATTGCAGCAGCTGATCCGCGACAAGCAGCAAACCGTGGAGCGTTTGAAAGCGCGCCTGCAGGAACTTGAAGAGTCGCTCAAAAAAGAGGCTCCGGCCACGTCGGGATCAGAAAATTCCCCCGCAACCACATCCTCCGAAAATCCCCCGACACCCCCGCAGCCGTAGCAGACCGCGAACCAGCGTTTTTCCCACTGTGGTTAAAACACACTTTTCAGCAAACTTTTTGCGGCCGTCCTGCGTATCGTAGGTAGAAGCAAGCACCATGTGCTTACTGGAACGGAATCCATGCGGCTAAATGTAGAGAGTGTGACCAAGAATTATCGCGGCGGTGTGCACGCGCTGCGCGGCGTGCAACTGGCCCTGGAGCCCGGGGTGCTGGGGCTGCTGGGGCCAAACGGCGCGGGGAAATCGACGCTGATGCGCATCCTGGCGACGATTACGCAGCCGACTGCGGGGCGCGTGCTGTGGAATGACGTGGACATTGCGCAGAAGCCCGATGGGCTGCGCGACGTGCTGGGTTATTTACCGCAGGATTTTGGCGTGTATCCCAATCTGAATGCCATCGAATTTCTCGAGTATCTTGCGGCGGTAAAAGGGCTGGAGGCGAGCGCGGCGCGCAAGCGAATCGCGGAGCTGCTGGATCTGGTGAATTTGACTTCGGCGGCCAAGCGCCCGCTGGGCGGATATTCCGGCGGCATGCGGCAACGGGTCGGGATTGCGCAGGCGCTGCTGAACGATCCGCAGTTGCTAATTGTGGATGAACCGACGGCGGGGCTCGATCCGGAAGAGCGTTTGCGTTTTCGCAATTTGCTTTCGGAACTCTCCGGCGAGCGGATTGTGATTCTATCCACGCATATCGTTTCGGATATTGAAGCGGTGGCGACAAGCATCGCCATTCTGGCGCAGGGCGAATTGCTGGCGCATGGAGCGCCAGAAGCGTTGCTGGCGCGGCTGGATGGGCGGGTGTGGGGAGTGGTGGTGAGCAGCGAGGGGCTTCCAGCGCTGCGACGGGAACATCTGGTGAGCAGCACCGCGCATCGCGGGGATGGCGTGCATGCGCGGGTGGTTGCTGGAACCGCGCCAACACCACTAGCGCGTCCACTGGAGCCTTCGCTGGAGGATGCTTATCTGGATGCGCTCACGAAGCAGCGCAACGGGGATCATGCAGCGGCGTCTCGTCCCTCCTTGCCCAGTTCTGGCGGCAGCAGTGCTGCCGTCCGTGGATCGGCGGCATGAGGGCTGGGCGCGTCATTTTTGCGCTGGCGCGGGCGGACTTTCTTGAACGCGTGCGGCGGTACAGCTTTTTCCTGACCATGTTGTTCGCGCTGGGCCTGGGATATGGCGCGGCTACCGGGCGGATTTCCATCAGCATGGACGGATTTCGCGGGGTGTATACCTCCGCATGGATTGGCTCGCTGGCGGCGCTGATCACCACGTGTTTCGTTACGCTGGTGGGCTTCTACATCATCAAGAGTTCTGTGGATCGCGACCGGCAGACCGGAGTGGGGCAGATTTTGGCGGCCACGCCGATGTCCAGGACGAGTTACGCGCTGGGAAAATTTCTCAGTAACTTTGGCGTGCTGGCGTCGATGGTGCTGGTGCTGGCAGTGTGTGCGCTGGTGATGCAATTGTTTGCCGCGGAAGACCGGCACATCGACAGCGCTGCGCTGGTTATGCCATTTCTGGTGGTGGCACTGCCGGCCATCGCGCTGACGGCGGCCGTGGCGGTGCTTTTTGAGATGTTGCCCGTGTTGCGCGGCGGGGTGGGCAACGTAATTTGGTTCTTCGCTTGGATCCTTGGCGGGCTGGCGCTGCCCGAGCTCACGGGAAAGACGTGGCTCGACCCCGTGGGAATTGGCGTGGTGTCGCAAAGCATGATGGCGGCGGCGCGCCAGGTTATTCCGGGTTATAAGAACGGGTTTGCACTGAGTATTTCCACGGCGCGCGTTCAACTTGCCGAAGGGCTGCGTTGGCATGGGGTGGACTGGACGGCGCAAGTTGTGGGGTTGCGAATTGCGTGGTTTGGGGCGGCTATCGCCATTGCGGTGCTCGCAGCGTTGCTTTTCGACCGCTTCGACCCTTCGCGCGCGCTAAGCTTTTCCTTGCGGAGAGCGCAGGCGGCGAAACAAATGGGCGCGCCGGAAAACGGCAGCGACTTTGCTATCAGCGGAGCGCAGGACAGCGTGGCATTGCCTGGCTCTGCGCTGGCGACCGTCGCGCCTACCGGTGGGCGGCACTTGCATCTTTCTGCTTTGCCGAGCGCGACGCGTGGCGGTGCGTTTGGCAGGCTGTTCGTCGCGGAATTGCGACTGGCGCTGCAAGGCTTGCGCTGGTGGTGGTACGCGATTGCCGCTGGACTGCTGGTGGCCGAGTTTTTTGCGCCCCTTGAGGCGGCACGCGGTCCACTCCTGGGCGTGGCGTGGCTCTGGCCCGTACTGGTGTGGTCGGCGATGGGTTCGCGGGAATCGCGGTTTGCGACGCGGGCGCTCCTGTTTTCCTGTTCGGGGATTCTTGCGCGGCAATTGCCCGCTTGTTTTTTGGCTGGCGTCGCCGTGGCGGTGCTCACCGGGGCCGGTGTTGGGGTGCGCTTGGCGATGACAGGAGAAATTTCGGGCTTAGCGGCGTGGTTTGCAGGAGCGCTC
>DATFYV010000267.1:0-4431 GCA_035314845.1 Candidatus Acidiferrum sp. | reverse complement strand
CGCCTTCATCCAAAGCCCGGAACGCCGAATCAAAGGTCGCCCGCGGAACCGTGGTTATGCCCGGACCCAGAAGCTGCAGCGCCGCAGCTTCGCTGAACGCGCCCGGCTCACCTTGAAATGCCACGCGAATGGCGCTGTTCTCCATGCCGCCGATGCTACCATCATTTGCCCGCTGCGGTTTGTCAGGAGGCGTCAGCGCCGCGTGGTTGCGGCGGCTCTCAATGGAAGGAATGCGTCATGCATGAGCCGCGCCCGTCCCGCGATATAATGCCAGGGCAAGGAATATCGCCCATGAGCGGAAAACCGGAAGCCGACGAATACGCCGCATTTTACGAGAAATATATCGCCCTCGTTCCGTCCGCGGATGTTGTGGGTGCCCTGGAAGCGCAGCGCCTGCAGACCACTCAGCTTCTCTCGGCATGCAGCGAGCGCGAAGGCAACTTTCGCTACGCGCCGGAAAAGTGGACCATGAAAGAAGTGATCGGTCACCTCGCCGACAGCGAACGCATCTTTACCTATCGCGCGCTGCGCATTGCCCGGGCGGACGCCACCCCGCTCTCCGGATTTGAGCAGGAAGATTATGTGCGCGCCGCGGGTTGCGCGCGCCGTCAGTTGCGCGAGATGGCCGAGGAGTTTGCGGCCGTTCGCATCGCAAGCATCGCGCTCTACCGCTCCCTGGACGACGAATCATGGCTGCGCCGCGGCGTGGCCAACAAAAACGAAGTCAGCGTTAGAGCCCTGGCGTTCATCACCGCCGGCCATGAACTGCATCATCGCCGTCTTCTTGAAGAACGCTATCTCGCGGCGATTCCGAGAGCTTGAGGGTAAATTCGTAGGACGGTTCGAAGGACGCGCGGCCACGAGCTACGCGTGCGGTTTTAAACAAATTGCCTTGCTTCGGTGTAAGCGGCAGATGCAGGGTGGCGGTACGCGGGGGTTGGCACTTCAGGGCGCGACGGCGCCGCAGTCGCGCGGTAGCCCGCGGCTCGACCAAATAAAAGATCATCACCGCGGCCAGCGCGATCAACACTGCCGCGCCAATCGTCTCGCTCGTCTCTCCCTCCAGCGGGTGGGCGATCATCTCGGCCAGCAGGTAGGCTCCTACTGCCAGCATCAACGTGGCCAGAAACGCCACGAGGCTTCCAAACGTGCGCGCGGCGCCGCCGCGAATCAGTAACGACTTCCGCGCCCGGCCCGGGATGCTCACTCGACGATAGGTCGCGGCCATGGGTGTTACCTGGCGCCCGATCGTTCCTGCAGCTCGGGAACGTCGTCGGGGCGCAAAAAATCGAGGTATTTAAACACCGGCGGCACATAGTTTCGCTTCATGGCGTGGCCGCAGGTGCAGCGCGGCCCGCTGCCCGGGACCTGGCTTGCTGATTCGACCAGCACTTCACAGCGGCACTCTGGATTGATGCAGTGCCACCGTTCTCCGGACTTCATAAGCATTAGCTGGACCTCCGCTTTCGTGCTGTTTACTTTATTAGTACGACTTCCATATGGCATATGGAAGCGGAGTGGGAATCTACACATTTCTTGAAGGAGTTGCAAGTACCCTTGAAGTTAACAGGTGGACGGGCCTAGGGGCTGGGCAACGCGGCGGCCCTGCCTGATCCACACAATCCGCCGGTGTGGTATTGCGAACGCAAGGCGACTCTGCGGCAATGGGTGCGCTCAGTTGCGGGGGCGCTCCCCGGCTGTTAAAATCGCTGATTTGCAGGGCAGCCACCGTCCGCACTGTGGGAGAAGGCTGCGAAGAAGAGGAGACTGCGCGTGGCTAAGTATGATGTGGCGATCATTGGCAGCGGACCAGGAGGATACGTCGCCGCCATCCGCGCCGGGGAACTGGGCCTGAAGACCGTGGTGGTCGAAAAGGACCCCTATCTGGGAGGGACTTGCCTGCACGTTGGATGTATTCCCACCAAAGTATTGCTGCATCACGCCGAGGTTTACGATCATTTTAAAAATGGCGAAGAACTGGGCTTTGAAGTCAGTGGGCTGAAGGTCAATTGGGCCAACGTGCTGGCGCGCAAAGACAAGATCGTCAAGAAGCATGCCAAGGGCATCGAATTTCTGTTCAAGAAAAATAAGGTGGACTTCGTCCAGGGCTGGGGCCGCTACGAAGGGCCCGGAAGAGTCAGCGTGGAAAAGGACGGCAAGACGTCGATCATCGAGGCCTCGAATGTATTGATGGTGAGCGGCTCGGAAGCGCGCTCGCTGCCGGGCATCGAACCGGACCACACCACCATCCTCACCAACCGCTCCATTTTGCAACTTCCGGCCATTCCCAAGACCCTGATCGTCGTGGGCGCGGGAGCTGTAGGCGTGGAGTTCGCATCCATCTACAATTCGTTTGGCACCCAGGTAACTATTCTGGAAGCGCTGGACCGCGTGGTTCCCGTCGAAGACGAAGAGATTTCAGCGGAACTGGAGAAGACTTACCGCAAGAAGAACATTCAGGTCTTCACCGGCAGCAAGGTGGACAGCGTTAAGAAAGACGCACAAGGCGTGACCGTCACCTTCAAGGACAAAGAAGGCAAACCGCAGACGCTGCAGGCCGAGAAGTTGTTGCTCGCCGTGGGCCGCAAACCCATGACCGAGAATTGCGGGCTGGAGAAATCTAAGGCCAAACTCGAGCGTGGCTTCGTGCACGTGGGACCGACGATGGAGACCGATGAAAAGGGTCTATACGCCATCGGCGACATCGTCGCGGGCATGCCGCAACTCGCGCATGCGGCCATGATGGAAGGCATCGTCGCGGTAACCACCATCGCCGGCAAACCGACGAAACCAATCTTGAAAACGCGCATACCCAACGCAACGTATTGCGAACCGCAGATCGGCTCCATCGGCCTAACGGAAAAAGATGCCCGCGCCGCCGGCCACGCCGTGAAGATTGGAAAATTCCCCTTCGTCGGCAACAGCAAGGCTACGATCCTTGGAAATCACGGCGGCTTCATCAAAGTGGTCTCTGACGAGAAATACGGCGAGGTACTGGGGATCCACATCATCGGACCGCTGGCCACGGAAATCCTAGCCGAAGCCGCCACCGTGCTGAACCTCGAAGGCACCATCGACGACATGATGAACATGATGCACGCGCATCCCACGGTGTGGGAAGGCATGGGAGACGCCTTCGCTTCCGTGCGAGGCTTGCAGATCAATGTGTAGCAATTCGCTCTAACGTTGCGCACCAACCAACAATGCCTGGCAAACTCTTCTCGATGAACCTTGCAATCCGCGCTTGCGTCAGGATAGCGCGGTGAATACCTGTTCCATCGTGCATCTCGGCTTGGTGGGCTGGGCGGACGTCTTTGCCTTACAGCAGCGCGTGGTGGCGGCGCGCAAGTCGGGCATGATGGGCGACACGCTGCTGATCTGCGAACATCCCCACACCATCACGCTGGGACGAAATGCCAACTTGCAACATCTATTGGCCAGCGAGAATGTCTTGCGGCAGAAGAGCGTGGAACTGCATCACACCAACCGCGGCGGCGACATCACCTACCACGGTCCCGGGCAACTCGTTGGCTACCCCATCCTCAATCTGGCGGCCATCCGGCGCGATGTCGGCTGGTACATGCGCATGCTCGAGGAGACCATGATGCGGGCTTCCGCGGAATATGGCGTCACCGCGGTCCGCGAAGCCGGCAAGACCGGCATCTGGGTGACGGGCGCTGCGGGAGTTCCGCCCGAAAAACTAGCGGCCCTGGGCGTGCATCTCAGCCGCTGGGTGACTTCGCATGGCTTTGCCTACAACGTGAGCACCGACCTGCGTTATTTCGGTCTGATTGTGCCCTGCGGCATTGCGGAGCGAACCGCCACGTCGCTGGAAAAGCTGCTGGGGAAAAGTGTGGACCTCGCGGACGTGGCCGGACGCGTCGCCAGGCATCTTGGCGCGGTGCTAAATCTCGAAATGCGGGTCGTGCCGAGGGTACAATTTATGGGCGAGCTGGAGCGCGCGGAACAGTCGGCGCTCCTTCCGCGAACCGCGCAGGAACATATGCCGAACACCTCGGGCGCCAAGTTGGAAACCGTACGGAGCGACGCATGAAAGCAGAGCTTACGCGCCAGCAGTACCTCGACCTGTACTACTACATGCGCCTGAACCGCGCGGTCGAAGACACCATGACTAAACTGTTCCGCCAGAATAAAATCGTGGGCGGACTGTACTCCAGCTTGGGGCAGGAAGGCATTTCCGTAGGAACGGCGTACGCGCTGGAGAAAAAAGACTGGCTGGCGCCCATGATCCGCAACATTGGCGCGCTGCTGGTCAAAGGCGTGCCGCCCCGCGACATCTTTACGCAGCACATGGCCAAGTACACGTCGCCAACGCTGGGCAAGGACGGCACCAGCCATTTCGGGGACCTGGAAAATCTCCACATCGTTTCCCCCATTTCCATGCTCGGCGATCTGATCCCGGTAATGACC
>DATFYV010000266.1:0-9468 GCA_035314845.1 Candidatus Acidiferrum sp. | reverse complement strand
CCAGCAGGAAGGCGCAGCGATCGACGAAGGGGTGATTGGCGGCTTCGAAGGGCTTGCGCCTTCGGCGCGCCGCGCCCACGCGCAGCAGCAATTCCTCGTACATCTGCAAATCGTTTTGGAAGTCGAGGGCGTCGCCAGCAGCCCACTTTTGCAAGCGGGTTAGCGCCGCCAGATATTTTTTGCGGAACAGCGTTGCGTCTTTCCGGGGGATCAGGCGGGGCTTGCTGTTCCTGAAGCTTTGCGGCGCCACGGTGGAAATTTCCAAGGCCCGGGCGGTGGCCGCCAGCAAGGCTTCGCGCTGCAACAGCGCCAGCAAATCACGATACAAGGCAGCGTGGACCTGCAAGGCGTAGCGGCCATGCTCAACCACGTAGGAGTCCACGAATCTGGGAACCACGCGCTCTTGCACGAGGGCGGCGCTAATTCTTGAGGCTATTTCCGCGGGGATATCGACGGCGTTTCTTTTGACGGGGGTCATGAGCGAATTTCCATGCTGGCAGGTCCATGGTAGCAGGCTTGCTTCGCGCGCTTGGGTCGATGAGTCCAAAAGAAAAGCCCGCTAAAAGAAAAAGCCCGGCACAACAGCACCGGGCCTTTCCGTTATTGTATGAGCGCTTTGCGAGCGTTCAGAGTTTGCGGAGCCGCAGCTTAGTGAATGGCTCGCGGCACGTCCACTCCAGGGGTCTGCGTCTTAGGGTCCGGCGGCACGATCGGCGTGGTCACCGGATCCTTTTGCAGCGCGTGTTCGAGTACTTCGTCGAGGTTGCGCACGTAGGTGATCTTGATATCGCCGAGAATATCTGGCGTCAGATCCGCTACGGCGTTGGGTTCGTTGTCCGCGGGCAACAGCACCTCGCGAATGCCCGCGCGCTTGGCGCCGAGAACTTTCTCCTTCACGCCGCCAATTGGCAGCACGATGCCGGACAGGGTCATCTCGCCGGTCATCGCCAGGCGGTCGCGCACGGGCCGATTGGTCAGCAAGCTGACCAGCGCGGTGACCATCGCCGCTCCCGCGCTCGGTCCATCCTTAGGCACGCCTCCCGAGGGCACGTGAATGTGGATGTCGTGCTTACGGAAGAAGTCCGGCTCGATGCCGTAACGTTCCCCGTTCGCGCGAACCCACGTCAGTGCTGCGGTCATGGACTCTTGCATCACTTCGCCGAGATGCCCGGTCATGGTGAACTGCTTGCCGCCGCGCATGCGGGTGGCTTCGATGAAGATGATGTCGCCGCCCACGGGCGTCCACACGAGGCCTACGGCTACGCCGGGGCGCTTGACGCGCTCCTCGACTTCCTTCTCGGTGCGGAACTTCGGCACGCCCAGGTATTCGCGGACGATTTCCGGAGTCACGGTCATTTTTTCCATGTTGCCTTCGGCGATGCGGCGCGCCTGCTTGCGCGTGATGGTGGCGATCTCGCGCTCCAGGTTGCGTACGCCGGCTTCGCGGGTGAAGCTGTGAATGACCTCGCGCAAGGCGTCATCCGTGAATTCCAGCTGCTCGAGATTTTTAATGCCGTGCTCGGCAGCCTGCTTGGGGATGAGGTACTTGTGCGCGATGTGCAGCTTTTCTTCGCCGGTGTAGCCCGGCAGTTCGATCACTTCCATGCGGTCGCGCAGCGGCTCGGGTATTGGGTCCATCCAGTTGGCCGTGGCGATGAAGAGCACCTTCGACAGATCGAAGGGCACGTCCAGATAGTGGTCACGGAACGCGTTGTTTTGCTCGGGGTCCAAAACTTCCATCAGCGCGGAAGAAGGATCGCCGCGGAAGTCGCGTCCCAATTTGTCGACTTCATCCAGCATGCAGACGGGGTCGTTGCTCTCGGCGCGCTTCAGGCCTTGAATGATCTGGCCGGGCAGCGCACCGATATAGGTGCGGCGATGACCGCGGATTTCCGCTTCATCGTGCATGCCGCCGAGGGCGATGCGCACGAATTTGCGGCCTAACGCGCGAGCGATGGATTTTCCGAGCGAAGTCTTTCCCACGCCTGGAGGGCCGACGAAGCACAGGATGGGTCCCTTCATGCCCGGCTGCAGTTTTTTCACCGCCAGATAATCCAGGATGCGCTCTTTGACCTTCACCAGGTCGTAGTGGTCCTCGTCCAGGATTTCCTTGCCTTTGGCAATGTTGATGTCCTCCGTGCCGGAAGACTTGCTCCACGGCAAAGAAGTCATCCATTCGAGGTACGTGCGCGAGACCATATACTCGGCGGAAGCCGGCGTCATTTTGGCCAGGCGCTTGAGTTCGCGGTCGCACTCTTTTTTGGCTTCCGCGGACATCTGCGCTTCTTCCACCTTCTTGCGCAGTTCGTCGATCTCCGCGGCGGAGTCGTCCGATTCGCCCAGTTCCTTCTGGATGGCCTTCATCTGCTCGCGCAGAAGATATTCGCGCTGGCTCTGGCTGACTTGCTCTTGGACTTGCTCGTGAATCTTGGAGCGCAGTTCCAGAACTTCCAGCTCTTTGGATAGCTCGCGTATCAAGGTTTCCAGGCGCTTGCGCACACTGGCGGTTTCGATCAGCTCCTGGCGCAGTAAAGTGGAAAGTGAAGGCAGGGTACCGGCGATAAAATCCGCCAGGCGTCCCGGATCGTCAATGTTCATGGCCACGGATTGCAGATCGTCCGAGAGTTGCGGCGAGTGGCTTACCACGTCGCGGAAGAGGTCCTGCGCGTTGCGTTGCAGAGCCTCCAGCTCGTTGTCCGCTTCCCCAAAAATGTCCGGCTCGGAAGCGACCCGAGCGCGCAAATATGGGCGCAGCCCGATGAGGTCCAAAATCTGGATCCGCTGCAAGCCTTCCAGGAAAATCACCACGTTCCCGTTGGGCATTTTGACGGTCTTGTGAACCTTTGCCAGCGTCCCCACCTTGTGCAGGTCCGCAGCCGAGGGGTCTTCCACGCGCGGATCGAGCTGCGCGACTACGCCCATCAGCTTGTCTTCCCCTTGTAATGCGTTCACTAGCGCCAGCGAGCTTTCGCGCCCGACGGTCAGCGGCAGGACAGCGCCCGGAAACAGCACGGTGTCCCTGACCGGCAGGATGGCGAGAATCTCTGGCACAGAATACTTTTTGTCAGCCATGGTCTCCCCTAAACTGAAGCACGCGTTTAGCCGTGCTGTAAAACTTTAGATGCCGGTGATGGGAAAAAGGTGCGCGAAGTGCAAATAACGCTAGCACAAAACCTTAGTCTATCAAGCTAAACTTTAGTACCCCCACTCTCGTCATCCTGTTTCCACGAATAAACCTATTGTAATCAATTTGATAAAACAAAAACCGAACCGTGTAATCTCTTCTCTTTCCATCGGCAAACAGCCGCGAAACTTCACTAGCCGTCTATTAAATTGGACACCACCGAGGCTAAATAGTTGGGTAGTTCTGGCGCACAAATGCCTCGGCATCGCTCAAAGTGACAATATGCCCCTCGAGTTGGGCGTCCTCTACGCCCCGCAGAATCTCGCTAAATCGCGGCCCTGGGTTGTATCCCAGGCGCAGCAGATCGTCTCCGGTCAGCAGACGCGTCGGCCGGACCTGCTCCGGCGGCGTTTCCGCCAAAAACTGCTGCACAAAATCGTAAGCCTCCAAGCGACGGTTGCTGGACAAGGCATCCAAGCGATGCAAAGCCAGGTGCTCATCGAATTTCGGCAGCCGCACAAAGCGCTTCAGCGTGGCCGTGCGCATCTGCGCGGCGTCCTTGAACTTCATGTGATTCGCCACCAGCGCCACGATCTGCTCGGTGTCCTCGTTCGAGAAGCGCAGGCGCCGGCAAATTTCATCGGCGATTTCCACTCCCGCGTCCACGTGGCCGTCAAAGCGAATGCGATCGCCGGTTTCTTCCGCGGAGCGGAATGTAGCAGGTTTTCCGACATCGTGCAGCAGTACTCCCCAACCCAGAGTCGCAGGCGATCCTGCCGGCAGCCCTTCGAGCATCAGCATTGTATGCGTCCAGACGTCGCCTTCGGGATGATATTGTGGCGGCTGTTCCACGCCATGCAACGCGGAAATTTCTGGCAGGACTTGGCTAAGCAGCCACGTTTCGTCCTGCAGCTCGAAGGCGCGGCGAGCGGCGCCTTCCGTGAGCATCTTGGTCAGCTCTTCACGAATGCGTTCCGCCGAGACCTGCTGAACCTCCCTCACCCGTTTGCGGATCGCCCTAAATGTTTCCGCTTCCATCTCGAAAGCGAATCGTGCCGCAAAACGCACCGCGCGCAACATGCGCAGTTTGTCCTCGCTGAACCGCTTTCCCGGCTCGCCAATCGCCCGAAGGATGCCCGCACGCAAATCCGCCTGGCCGCCGACGTAATCCAGAATCTCTCCGGTATCGTGGCGCATCAGCAAGCCGTTGATGGTGAAATCGCGGCGCTGCACGTCCTCCTGGGCGGTCTTGGAATACGCCACGGCGTCGGGGTGGCGTCCATCGGAATAACTCACGTCCGCGCGGAAGGTGGCTACTTCCACCTTCATGCCGTCGCGCGGAACCAGAATCACGCCAAACTGCGCGCCCACGCCCACGCCTTCTGGGAAAATTTCCATCACGCGTTGCGGCGTGGCGTCGGTGGCAACGTCATAGTCGGCAGGCTCGCGCCCCAGAAGCAAATCGCGCACACATCCCCCCACCAACAGCGCCTGGTGTCCGTGGCGCTGCAATGTGTCGCACACCGAATTGGCGAGGCCGCGCGGCGTCACAACTCAATTATGCAGCTTTTTGGAGTGCGGCGGCTTGACGCCGCTTTGGCGATGTAATCCAAGTGACGCGTAGTTCGTCAGTATCTTGCTTATCGCACGCAGGTTGGAATTAAAATTGAGCAAGAGTTGGTCGCACGACAAACGCCAACAACGGAAAAATCAGCAGCAACTCCAAAGGGGCGTCAAGCCGCCACACTCCAAAAATTCTTTGATGGACGGTGTTACTGCCGCGAAGCACGAAAAATCAGGCAGGTAATGTCATCCGACTGGCGCGTGGTGCCCACGAAGGCATCTACCTGGCGCATCAGGCCGCGCAGGCTTTCTTCCGCGCTTACTTCCGGTAGGGCGCGGATGGCCGCGAGCCAGCGGGGGTTGCCGTACTCCTCGTTCTGCTGATTGAAGGCTTCCACCACGCCGTCGGTGTAGAAAATTAAGGCGTCGCCCGGGGCGAGCTGGATTTCCGCGGTTTCGTAAGTGGCCTGGGCGGTGATTCCTAAAGGCATGCCTCCGGTCTCCAGTTTTTCCAGCGTGCCATCCGCCTTCCGGAGGATCGGCGGGTTGTGGCCGGCGTTGACGTAAATCATGCGCCGGGTGGTCAGATCGTATTCGGCGAGCACCGCTGTGGTGAAACGCCGGCCGTCGAGACTGTGCGCGGAGGCATAGCGGTTCAGACGCAGCACCATATCGCCGAGCTGCATCTCTTCTCCCGCGATAGTGCGCAGGCTGGCTTGCAATGTGGCCATCAGCAAAGCTGCGGGGATGCTCTTGCCGGCCACATCCGCAATGACCACCAACAATTTGTTGCGCTTGGTTCCAGGATAAAACGCGTCGTAATAATCGCCAGCCACGGAATTTTGCGGCCGGGTCGCGAAAGCAATATCCGCGCCAGGCACCTGTGGCGGCAGCGACGGCACCAGCCAACTTTGAATCTCCCGCGCGATTTCCAAATCGCGCTTCATGATGACCTTGTCTGCCAATTCCAACGACAGCAAAACCAGGAGCAGGACCCCAGCGATCAGCCGCAAATCGATCTCGAACGCGGTGTGCTCATTGGCGTGAAAAGTTAAGCTAGAAATGGCCAGAAACACCAGGGCCAGCACCAGCAACACGCGGCGCGCGGGCGAAAGTTTTAGCGCCAAGGCCCAAAAAAATTGTTTGGCGATGTGCAGCGGGCGCCGCCACTGCGGCATGCCCTTCATTTGCTCCCAGTCGACGTCTTTGCCGTAAAAACCGTAGCTGGCGCGGGCGTCCGCGGCGAATTCTCCCCAGAGGATGTCGAGGTTACGGCCTTCGCTGACGCGCTGCCAAAATTCATGCGTACGCCGGAATCGTGGTTGTGCTGCTGACCGCGGAACCTGTGGAGGGGCGCTCACGAGGGCAGTATAAGGCATTTGACGGGACGCTGCGCCGCGCGAATATTGTCAATGCACACGGCAGCAAAGGCTGCCCTTTGCGGCAGCATGAGCGCGGAGCGAGGTTTTTTTGGGGCCTTGCGGCTATTGGTCAGCGCGTCAGTCGAGTTCGTCGTTGTCGTCTTCTTTGCGCAGCGAGCCGCCGAACTGCACCGCGCCGAAGCCGAAGCGGTCGCGCAAACGATCGGTTGCTTGCGTCAATTTCTCCAGTTTGGCGCGGCGCTCCGCGTCGAGCAGATCCAGCTGTTCGCCGCCGTGACCCATGTTGCTCAAGCTAACGCCCAGCAGCCGCACTTTCCGTTTGCGGTTGCGATGCTGCTGAAACAGCTGCAGAAACACAGAGGAGATATCGGCGTCGAGTTGCGTCGCCTCCGGCAAGGATTTCGAGCGCGTGTAGGTATCAAAACCCGCGTAACGAATGGTGAGCGTCAGGGTGCGCGTGGAAAGGCCCGATTCGCGCAAGCGCTTGCAGGCCTTTTGCGAGAGGTGGCTGATCGTGGCCGTCATGGCTTGCTCGTCGAGCGTGTCTTCGCCAAAGGTGTGATTCTGCGAAATGGATTTCGCTTCCGCGTCCACCAAAAATTCGTAGGAATCGCCGCCGCGCGCCTTGCGGTACAGGGCGTGGCCCCAGCGCCCGAAGATTTTTTCCAGCCGCTCCTCCGGCTCGCGTGCGATTTGCGCCACGGTTTCAATACCCATGGCTCGCAGCGCGCGTTCGGTAACCTTCCCGATGCCGGGAATTTTGCGTACGGGCAGCGGCGCTAGAAAGGTCTCTTCGCGGCCCGGCGCAACCCACACCAAGCCGCGCGGTTTGCCTTGCTCGGAGGCGACTTTGGCGACTAGTCGCGTAGTGGCCAGGCCGCCGGAGCACGGCAGGCCGGTTTGTTTGGTGATGCTGCGCAACAATTTATCGGCGGCGGCCAGCGGCGGGCCGTGCAAACGCTGCGTGCCGGAGAGATCGAGGTAGGCTTCGTCGATGGAAACCATTTCGACAATGGGAGAGAATTCATTCAGGATGGTAGCGACGCGATCGCTCCACTGCGTGTATTTCCGATGGTGGCCATCGAGGAAAATGGCGTGCGGGCAAAGTTTCCCAGCCGTGCGCAACGGCATGGCGGACTGTATGCCAAATTTGCGCGCTTCATAGCTCGCGGCGGTGACCACGCCGCGCTGGTCCGGCCTTCCGCCGACCACGACTGGTTTGCCGCGCAACTCGGGCCGCTCCAGCAATTCCACCGACACGAAAAACGCATCCATGTCCACGTGCAGGATGCACGCGACCGCCGACGGATCGAGGGCCTCCATCGGTCCGTGCTTGGCCCGAAATCGCGCCAGGTCCGGCATGGGTGATTATCATGCTCCAAAATGATCGATAGCGCGACTGCCATGGGGTGCGGGGGAATTATCGCAGGTTATGTGCGGTTCGTTCCGCCGCGATGACACGCGGGATGCCGGCGAGGTCGTTGGTCACGCTTACGTACGACCATTTCGGTTCGGCGAGCAGAGGGTGTACGGCGGGGAGGCTGCTGTGTCCAAGTTCGAGGACAAGTAATCCGACAGGCTTGAGGTGTTCCGCGGCTTGCGCGATGAGTGCACCGTATAGTTCGTATCCTTCTTCGCCGCCGAAGAGGGCGGAGGCGGGCTCATGGTCGCGGACTTCGCGTTCGAGCGAGGCAGCTTCGCATCGGCCGATGTACGGAGGATTGCTGACGATTACGTCGAACCGCTGCAATTGGCCACCCGCGGCGTTTGCACCGTCCAGCAGATTGCTGGGTGAAAAATGGATGCGGTCGGAGACGCCGTGGCGCTCGGCGTTTCTCCGCGCGACCGCCAGCGCGGCTTCGGAAATTTCGCTGGCGAAGAATCTCGCTTGCGGGAGTTCCTTCGCCAGCGCGATGGCGATGCAGCCGGAGCCAGTGCCCACGTCGGCGATGTGCAGGCCCGCCCCATCGTTGATTTGTTTGCGGCCAGCGCGCAGTTCACGCAGCGCTAGGCGGTCGAGCGTCACTTCAATTACATGCTCCGTTTCCGGGCGCGGAATGAGCACGTCGGGGTTAACTTCAAACTCGAGTCCCCAGAATTCCTGGTGGCCGGTCAAATGCTGGACGGGTTCGCCAGCGGCGCGGCGCGCCAGCAGCGACAGGAACATCTCTTGTTGCGCGGAAGAGAGCTGTTCTTCCGGGTGGGCGTACAGCCAGGCGCGTTCTTTCGAGAGCGCGTGCAGCAGCAGAAGTTCCGCTGCGAGCGTGTGGGAAAAAACACTTGCGGCGCGCAGGTGCGCGATGCCGTGCTGCAACGCCGCACGAATGTCCAGGCGTTCCGCAATTTTTAGTTCAGGAGTCATTTTGTCGCACAGCGCAACGCGCGATAGCGTTAGGCGCTGGCCAATTCCTGTTCGAGGCGTTCGGCTTCGTAGTGGGAGACCAAACCATCTACGAGTGTGGCCACTTTGCCTTCCATGACGTCGCCAAGGTTGTGCAGGGTGAGTCCGATGCGGTGATCGGTGACGCGATTTTGCGGAAAATTGTAGGTGCGGATTTTCTCCGAGCGGTCGCCGGTTTTGATTTGTCCGCGGCGTTCGGCACCAAGCGCGGCCTGCTGCTTCTCAAGTTCCATTTCGTAGAGGCGGGCGCGCAGGACGCGCATGGCCTTGGCGCGATTTTTGATTTGCGATTTTTCGTCCTGCTGGGAAACCACCAGGCCGCTGGGGATGTGGGTGATGCGCACGGCGGAATACGTTGTATTCACCGATTGTCCGCCGGGGCCGGAGGAGCAGAAGGTGTCCACGCGCAGATCCTTGGCTTCGATCTTGATATCGATGTCGTCGGCCTCCGGGAGGACGGCGACGGTGGCGGCGGAGGTGTGGATGCGGCCCTGCGTTTCCGTGGCGGGCACGCGCTGCACGCGATGCACGCCGCTTTCGTATTTCAGCTTGGAATAGACTTTATTGCCGTTGATGGCGGCGACGATTTCTTTCATACCGCCCAGCGACGAGGGAGAGCTTTCGAGGACTTCCACTTTCCAGCCTTGCGTTTCCGCGTAGCGCGAGTACATGCGGAACAGCTCCGCGGCAAAGAGAGCGGCTTCGTCGCCGCCGGTGCCGGCGCGGATTTCCACAATGACGCTTTTCTCGTCGTTGGGATCTTTTGGCAGCAACAGAACCTTTAGTTCGCGTTCGACGATTTCTTTTTTGGCCACGAGCTGTTTTTCCTCGTCGTAGGCCATTTGCTTCATTTCCGGGTCGTCGCCTTCGGCAATCATCTGGTGCGCGCCGGCGAGGTCTTTTTCAATTTGCTTATACTCGCGGTGCTTTTCGACGATTTGCTCCAGGTCGGAGTGCTGCTTGGCGACCTTTTGAAACTTGGACGAGTCCGAAACCAG
>DATFYV010000265.1:0-13392 GCA_035314845.1 Candidatus Acidiferrum sp. | reverse complement strand
CCGTCACCGGGAATCAGCAGGTGCGCGTATTTTTCGATGGGCGGCAGCCCGCTGCGATCCGGAACTTCGAACGCCAACCGCTCCAGAGAAATCATCGGCTGCGTCTGAGCTAGCGTCGGTTCCGCAATTCGCAGCTGCGGCAAGGACCCTGCTGGTGCATCGGACAACTGCTGGGCAAGATTGACTAGCCCAGATTCAAATTCTCCGCCGAGCAGCGTCTGTACACCCAGCGATCGGAGCAGCTCTACATTCATCGGCGCATACAAGCCGTAACAGCACAGATGCGCTCGCGGGTTCTGTCGGCGCAACTCCGGAATCAACTGCGCAGCCAGACGCGTGGCCGTATGCATTGGCAGATATAAAGCGATCAGTTCGGCAGATGCAATGGCGTCAGGGTCCAGCGATTGCCGCGTCAGATCAAAGCACGTCACCATGTGGCCGCGTTTGCGCAACCAAGCGGCCGGCGACACCACGCCGAACGGCTGTCGTCCGAGTTCGTAAGTCGAGGTTAGAACGATGTTCATAGAAAATCGCACGCGAGAACCGCGCAGGTCTCACCAAACAGCCTGCGGAAAAAAGTCCAACAAAGCAACTCTAGCGACGGGAAGCGATGTTACAAACTCAGCGCGATTATTTTTGCAATCATGTCGTCGTCAAGCTCAAGCAAAGCGTGCGCCAACCTGATTTGTCCCTTCGCCGCCGCTAATGCCGCCACTACGGACTGAGCCATCGCGCCATCCCAGTCCTCATCTGCGTGTCGGAAAGCGCATTCATGCAACCCACGAAGCCCGGCAAAATAAGCTTCGGCCATTTCGGCAGGGATTTGTGGACCACGGCCATTGCCCCGGAAAACCTCAATGCATGCAGGCAAGTGAAAAAAGCCCGAGTCGATCGGACCCGATGCTTGGAGCCCAATCTCAACGATGTGGGGCACGGCCGCGTACGAGGCACTGTAAACATCGCCCTGATGGCAAAGCGCCGACCAAAGTGAAAACCATGGCTCATCCCTATAATTGCTCTTCGGCCCGGTGTTGTGTGAAAGCTGTGTCAGGAGTCCCGGAATGTCCGAAGCTTTCCCGTAGGCGTGCTTAAGCTCGTGCCATTGTTCGGATTCAAGCAAAATCAACTCCGCCTCCGAAGCCGTTTGCTTTTGGCTTTTCGCGCCATCATGTCTTCCGTCGCGGCGTGCAATCACAGTATAGCCTCCCGCCCGGCGATTGGAATTCGGTTATCATATAGGCTTGATTTGCTGGAAAGGACGGCTGCAATGGCCATCACCGCGGGAAATTCGTTTGGGACCAGCGATACACTGCATGTGGGCGCGCAGAGTTTTGAGATTCGCCGCCTCGAGCACCTGGAGAAGAAGGGCGTCGGCCATCTCAACAAGCTCCCTTTCTCGCTGCGCATCCTGCTGGAAAATCTACTGCGCTGCGAAGACGGGCGCTTCGTGCATCCGGCGGACATCGAGGCCCTGGCCTCCTGGAAGCCCAACGCCCCGGAGAAAGAAATTGCCTTCATGCCCGCGCGCGTACTGCTGCAGGACTTTACCGGCGTTCCCGCGGTCGTCGATCTGGCCACCATGCGCGAAGCCTTCACCCGCATGGGCGGCAATCCCAAGCGCATCAATCCGCTCTTTCCCGCCGAACTGGTGATCGATCACTCCGTGCAGGTGGATCATTTCGGCGGAGTGAATGCCTTCGGGTTGAACGCCGAACTGGAATTCCAGCGCAACGTCGAGCGCTACGCGTTCCTGCGCTGGGGGCAAACAGCATTTCAAAATTTCAAGGTCGTCCCGCCTGACACGGGAATCTGTCATCAGGTGAATCTCGAATATTTAGCGCGCGTGGTTTGCGTTTCCGCCTCCGGCAGCCGCCAGGAAGCTTATCCCGACTCTGTGGTGGGCACGGATTCGCATACCACCATGATCAACGCTCTCGGCGTATTTGGCTGGGGCGTTGGCGGCATCGAAGCCGAAGCCGCGATGCTGGGCCAGCCCTCTTCCATGCTGATTCCCGAGGTGGTGGGCTTCCGTTTGCACGGCCGTCTGCGCGAAGGCGCCACCGCCACCGACCTCGTTCTGACCGTTACGGAAATGTTGCGCAAAAAAGGCGTGGTCGGAAAATTTGTGGAGTTCTACGGCTCGGGACTCTCCAGTTTAAGCGTCCCCGACCGCGCCACGATTGCCAACATGGCGCCGGAATACGGCGCGACCATGGGATTTTTTCCGGTGGATGCCGAGACGCTCGCCTACCTCGAATTTACCGCGCGCAGTCAGGAGCACGTCGCGCTGGTCGAAGCGTATTGCAAAGAGCAATCGCTGTTCCGCACGGACGAAACCGCCGACCCGATTTTCAGCGACACGCTGGAACTGGATTTGAGCAGCGTGGAGCCCACGCTCGCGGGACCGAAACGTCCGCAAGACCGCGTGGCGTTGCGCCAAGCCAAGCAATCATTCACGAAGGTTGTCGACAGCGCCACCGCGAAGCACGTGCAAGTGCAGAACAATGGCGATTCGTTCGACCTTTCGAGCGGCGCGGTGGTGATTGCCGCCATCACCAGCTGCACGAATACTTCAAATCCCTCGCTGATGCTGGGCGCCGCGCTGCTGGCGAAAAAAGCCGTCGAGCGCGGATTGCGCACCAAGCCCTGGGTGAAAACCAGTCTGGCCCCCGGCTCAAAGGTGGTCACTGATTATCTGAACGCCGCGGGGCTCACGCAATATTTGGACACACTGAAATTCCAACTGGTCGGCTACGGCTGCACCACGTGCATCGGCAACAGCGGCCCGCTGGCGGAAAACATCGGCGCAGCAATTAAAGACAACAACATGGTGGCCGTGGCGGTACTCAGCGGCAATCGCAACTTTGAAGGCCGCATTCATCCGCTCGTGCGCGCCAACTATCTGGCCTCGCCGCCGCTGGTGGTGGCCTACGCACTCGCTGGCCGCATGGATATCGACCTGACCACCGAGCCGCTAGGAAATGGCAGCGACGGCAAGCCGGTTTTTCTCAGCGACGTGTGGCCCACGCCCCAGGAGATCGCCAAGACCGTGCGCGATTCGGTGACCAGCGCGCAATATCGCAAACAATACTCGGAAGTTTACGAAGGCGACGCGCACTGGAAGTCCATGCCGGTTCCTGTCGGCGACGTTTACCAGTGGGATCCCAAATCCACCTACATCAAGATGCCGCCGTACTTCGAGAACATGCCTACGAATCCACCAGACCTAACGGATATTCATGGCGCGCGCGTGCTGGCCATTCTCGGCGACAGCGTGACCACAGATCACATTTCGCCTGCGGGCTCGATTGCCGTCGATTCTCCCGCAGGAAAATATCTGATTGCCAACGGCGTGAAGGCGCACGAATTTAATTCCTACGGCGCGCGGCGCGGCAATCATGAAGTGATGATGCGCGGCACGTTCGCGAATATCCGCCTGCGCAATCAACTGGCGCCGGGAACGGAGGGCAGTTGGACGCTGCATCTTCCCGACGGCGACAAAATGTTTATCTACGATGCCTCGCTGAAATATCGCGAGGATGGCGTACCTCTCGTGGTGCTTGCCGGCAAAGAATACGGCTCCGGCTCCTCGCGCGACTGGGCCGCCAAGGGCACGCGGCTGCTGGGCGTGCGCGCGGTAATCGCGGAAAGCTACGAACGCATCCATCGCAGCAATCTGGTTGGCATGGGTGTGCTCCCGCTGGAATTTATGCCCGGCCAGAACCGCGAGTCGCTTGGTCTCACCGGCCACGAAGTCTTCGACATCGAAGGCGTGGCCTCACTGGCGCCCAAGAAGAGCGCCACCGTAAAAGCCAAAGCTGCCGATGGCACGGTGAAGACCTTTTCCGCGATCGCCCGCGCCGATACGCCGGAAGAAGTTTCCTACTACAAACACGGCGGGATATTGCAGTACGTCTTGCGCCAGATGCTGTAGCTCCGTTAAAGAGCTACACTCGGCCTGCGCGCTTTTGTGCGAGCACCAAGCCGCGCGGCGTGGGCAGCAGCAAAACGGAGAGTAAACCTTCCTGTTCCATTTTCAGCGCGGCTTCGCGGATAACTTTGCCTGACGAGCTGGCATCGTGGATGACCACAATGCCGTTGGGGCTGATTTGCGGGAGGAACCGGCGGACTTCCTGCTCCCGGATGCTGGTTTCGCTGTCGCTAAAGAAAAAATCGATCTGGCCGTCCACTTTCATTTCCAGGCTGGATTCGTTACGCGCTTCGATCCATTGCCCTAGGCCCGACGATTGGAAGCGTTCCAGGGCAACGGCGTAGACACTTTTATCGTACTCGCAGGTAATGATTTTCCCTATGCCGTTGGTCTTTAGGCCTTCGGCGATGCGCAGCGTACTAAGTCCAGAAAACGTGCCGGTCTCGACGACCAGCTCCGGCTTGAGCGTGGTTACTAGAGCCTTCAGAAAGTCCAGCACTTCTACTTCCGCACTCATGGAATCGTACATGTGCCACCGTTCGGGATGCGGGCATTCGGGTGTGGGTTTGTGATACTCCTGCTGCAAGATGTCGCCGCGCGTGGTTATGTGCTCGACGATGCGGTGCTCTTGTTTGCGCGCATAGTAGCGGCTTTTAATGCGCCAAAGAAGCACCGCGCCAACAAGGATGGACACGATGCTCGCGGCCTGGGCGTTGGATAGGCCGAAAAAAGAGCGCGGATTGATGCGCAGGAATTCCACCAGGAATCGCGCGAGTCCCGTGAGGATCAGATAGTTGCAAAAAATCTCGCCTTTGGCTTTCGGCCCACGCACCGCTTTCGTGCCCATGTGCCACAAGAATGCCGCGATGGTCATCCAGATTAAGAATTCGTAGATCGGCGTGGGATGCACGCGGCAGTCCGCGGGCCAGCCCCATTGCACGCAGGTATCGGTGGTGGGTACAACGCCATTCGGGAAACTCATGCCCCACGCCAAGCTTGTGGGCCGGCCGTAGTCGCCGTCGCCGCTCAGCAAGCAACCGATGCGCCCGATGGCATAACCCACCGCGGCTGCCGGAGAGCAAATATCAAAAAACTCCAGCAGCGGCACCTTGAAATAGTTGGCGAGGAAAATCAGCGCGAGAAATCCGCCAAGAAATCCGCCAAACCAAGCAAAACCGAAGCGTGTGAGCAGCATGGGCCGTGGATCGGCGAAAAACGCCCCGGGGGTCTCAAGCACGTGGTAGAGCCGCGCACCAACCAGGCCGGCGATTCCAGCGATCGTGACAATCAGAAAGCCTTCGTCCTGATGGCCGCGTGGGGGCTGAGATTTGGAGGAGGACTTCTTCGCGCTCGCGACGGCCAGATTCCCCCGGCGATTGATGTCCGCCTGCAGGATATAGCCTGCGACCAGCAACGCAGTGGCCACCATCAGGCCGAACGTGGGAATGGTCAGCCAGCCGATGTGCAAAAAAGGAATCATGAATTATTTGAACTAAATGAAGTATACACGAGCGCGTACTTCCGACCTGCAGCGCGCCGATACCCTGCATGCGTCGGCTCTGCTGGCAACTACGCATCCGCAGTTTTTTGAATTGCGAGGCCGGTCTTCGCGCGCATGTGTACTAGAACCAGCGCTGAGCTTCCGTCGCGCGAATGTTCACCAAATGCCAGCATGCCTGTAACAGAACAGCAACACTGCCTGACTAGGGTGTTGGAGGTCGTGCCAGCTCCCCGCGCTGCTATACCGACACTCTTCATTCAAAAAAGGATGGTCAAGTAAATGCTAAAAAAGGCCGCAATATTGGGTCTCTTTGCCGCAGGATTGGCAGGTGCAGTGTGCGCCCAAGAAGGCAGTGTCCCCAAGGGCGTTCCCCACCTGGACCACGTTTTCGTGATCATGATGGAGAATCACGGCTTCAACCAGATCCTGAACAATCCCGATGCGCCGTTCATCAACCAGTTGGCCAATTCCGCCAATCTGGCCACCAATTACTTTGCGGTTGGCCATCCCAGTTCAACGAACTATCTGGAAACCGTGGGCGGCTCGAATTTCGGCATCCGTTCGGACAACTATCCGGATTGGCACAACGCGAACTGCGTCCCCAACCTGATTAGCGGATTCACCACCACCGATAATCCCGCGAGCCCGCTGGTTTGCCCAATTGCCGGCAGCGGCACGGACGCGGCCACACCCGCGGTTGACTGCACCAACGAAGTCCAGGCCACACCCCCCAACTGCTATGACGACCTCGACGGAACGCTCTCGATCGCGGCGGCGCCCAATACCGTAGGCAAATCGATCGCCGATCAACTCGCGGAGCGCGGTCGCGGCTGGCGCACCTATCAGGAAAGCCTGCCGCCCAGCGGCCCAGACAACGTAAACATCAGCGATGGCTACTTCACCAACAACACAGACTTTACCTCCTACCTTGCAGGTTTCGCCTCCTGGACCATTCAGAAGGTGAGCATCCCGGCGCCCACGACGCAAGCCCAAGCGCAGAGCGACATCGTGTATCTTTACGCCGTGAAGCATAACCCTTTTGTGTACTTCAAGAGCGTGCAGGAAGGCGCCGGCCCCCATCTCAGCCTGCGCAACGTGCGCGGATTTGACGGCCCGGAAGGCCTGTATGCCGAGCTGGCCTCCGGCGAGGTTCCGGCGTTCTCGTTCATCGCGCCGAATCAATGCAATGACCAGCACGGCCGCGGCAACGCCGGTCCATTCTGCAACTATGATGCGGTCGACAACGGCACGCAATCGGGACTGAACGGGGCGGAGATCTACCGCGGTGACGTGACGGTGCAAACCATCGTTTCAGCCATCAAGAAGTCCCCGGCATGGCGCGAGGGCAACAACGCACTCGTCGTGATGTGGGACGAAAACGATTACACCGCGACCCCCAACCAAGTCATGGTGATCGTAGACAAGAACTACGGCAACAAGCACGTAAAGAGCGGCACCTTTTATACCCACTTCTCACTGCTGCGCACCATCGAAGGCGGGCTAGGACTGCCGTGCTTGAACCATGCTTGTGACGCTAGCACCAACACCATGAAGGATCTGTTCGGGCGCGGCGACCGCGACGACGACTAGCAACTAGCGGAAGCGCACCAAGCGCCGTCGAGCGGTTGTGATCGATAGCCCAAGGAAAAGGCCCTGGGAGGTTTATTCCCTCCCAGGGCCTTTTTTTTGTTTGTCGATGCTCTAGCCCTTCCTCATCCCCGCACTTCCGCACTACACTTCTTGCCACACCATGAACCCCCACAAATTCACCAAAGAAGCTCTCCGCATCGCCGAACCTTACCGCATCACCAAAGACCAACAATTTCGTCTCAACGATTGGGATCCCGCCGACGTCGGCGACATTCATTCCAAGGAACGAGCGCACAATCTTCTGGAACGCAGCACGCAACTCCTGAGCGTGCTGCAGCAAAAGCTGTGGGCTCAGGATAAATGGGCCGTAATGCTCATTCTGCAAGGCATGGACGCGGCGGGCAAGGATGGCGTGGTCAGCCACGTAATGTCTGGCGTGAATCCGCAGGGCTGTGATGTCTGGTCCTTCAAGCAGCCAAGCGCCGAGGAATTGGACCATGATTACTTATGGCGGGCTCATCAACGAGCGCCATCACGGGGCAAAATCGGTATTTTCAACCGCTCGTACTATGAGGAAGTCTTGGTCGTACGCGTACACTCGAAATTGCTAGCCGCCGAGCACGCCCCGGTCCTGGTTAAGAGCAAGCATCTGTGGGAGCAACGCTACGAAGACATCAACGCGTTCGAGAAATACCTGGCGCACAACGGCGTAGTGGTGCTGAAGTTTTTCCTGCATCTATCCAAGGGCGAGCAGAAGAAACGTTTTCTCGAACGCCTGGACGATCCGCAGAAAAACTGGAAATTCTCCATGGCCGATATCGAAGAGCGCGGTTATTGGAAAGATTACCAGCGAGCCTACGAAGAGTTGATTCAGCTCACTGCCACCAAGCACGCGCCCTGGTACATCGTTCCCGCGGACAACAAGTGGTATTCGCGCCTGGTGGTTTCAGCTGCCATCGTGGAAACGCTGGAACGCTTGCAATTGGAGTTTCCCGTGCTGGACAAAGCGAAGAAAGCAGAACTCCAGCAAATACGGAAACGGTTAGTGAAGGGGGAACAGTAGACTTTAAGCTTCGCTTCCCTACCGCATGCCTGCACTCATCTACGAGGCTTTGTTGCTTTACCTTCATTTTTCGTCAGGTGCCAGGCGGCACACCATGCGCACAAATAGGCGCTCAGTTCCTTTGGCGCGTTGGCAGTAGCGATCTGGTGTGCGGCGGTCGCCAGAGCTTCGCCTTCGCTCGCGTACTTGCGCTTCCTGCTGACTGGGCATTTTGGTTCACTTTCAACCACGGAGCCTTCCGAAAATTATTCAGAGATTCTTGCCAAGTTTATTGTACGACTGTATCTTCCGCCGGCTTCGTTTGGGCCGGAGAGTCGGGGCGCGGCCCGAGACCAATTTCCATGGCGGTATTTTTCGGGAAGACGACGTCTCGCCCGCGCGCGATGAAGTGCACGTAGACAGAGCGGCTGGCGCCGAAGGCTCCCATGGCCAGCCCCAGCGGTTGCGACCGGCTGGCAAGACCAACCACAAAGCCCACCACGCGAAATCCCCCGGCGCCGCCTTCGCCGTGATTCAAGAGATCGTCGCCAGAAGACGCAGCCGCGAGGCCCACAGCGACCGCGGTCTGCAGATAGCGCGTCTTGGGAGTCTGCGCCTCGGCTCCGCCTTCGGAGTCCAGCTTCAGGTCCTGGCTCTTGCTGCTCTGTACCCCTTCCAGACTGCTGGCAATTTTCTGCGCCACGCCCTCCGGTGGCACAATTTCGTGAAATACGATGCGCAGTTGCCCATTGTGGCGCGGGTGACGGGCGGGCTGCACTTCCACCACCGAGCCTTTCAAACGGCTGCCTTGTGGGAAAATCAGCCGCGCGCCGTCGAAGAGCGGCTGCGACAGTACCGCGTCGACCTCGTCACCTTTCTGCGCGGTCGCGGAACTAACCGCCGCACTCAGGCGCGCGCGGACCGAGCTGCCATCCGGCGGCGGGGAACCAATCGCTTTGGCCATCTCCGGCGTGAATGACTCGCTGCCGAATTCCAGCGGCGTCTGCAGCTCCGCGAAGTACACCGTGCCGGCATCGATGTACTGCGCATGGACGGGAAGCTGCGCCAGCAGATAACGCTTGGCCCGATGCACCTTCCCCGGCGCTTCGACTTGCGCCACCGCGTTGTTCCATTCCTGCTTGGCTTGCGCTTTCGCCTGTTCGGCTTTTTCGGAGGCCGCGTCTTTGACGGATTTCTTCTGTTCGTGGCCCGTGGCGGTGACGAAGGATATAACCTCGCCAGACCCGGGCGTCACGGATGTCTGCATGGCCATACGCTTGCCGTCAGGAAACACCAGCTGATCGAAGGCCACGCCAACTTTCCGGGCGGGCGTGAAATCGGCGTTCAGTGCTTGCAAAGTACGTTTGCCGCCGGACACATTTTCTAATTCCGTGATTGTGCCGCTCACTTCGGCACCCACCGGAACAACCAGCTTGTCAAACGCGTATATCGGTTCGACAGTCCGGCCGTGAATGGGCTGCCCAATCTTGCTGATTTTCACCTCTTTATCGA
Organism: Candidatus Acidiferrum sp.; assembly: GCA_035314845.1. Classification (GTDB taxonomy): domain Bacteria; phylum Acidobacteriota; class Terriglobia; order Acidiferrales; family UBA7541; genus Acidiferrum. The sequence continues at coordinate 3,816 of DATFYV010000265.1, read as the reverse complement.
GAATCACCTGTATGGCCGTACCCTTAGGCACCATCAGTGAGATGGTGTAGGGGGCAGACGGGGTTGGGAAGGGAGTAGAAGAACTCGCCGGTCGCCGCTGCAGGACCACCGGATCGGTATCAGGATCGGCTGCGGAAGGCGGGGCAGCACGTTCTGGGGGCGGATTTTGGTTTTGCGCTTGCGCTCCAGCCGCGCAGCTACAAGCTGACAGCAAGAGCGCTACACACCAGACTCGCCATGAGACCATTGCCACTCTCCGCGCCGAAACCTGGAATGGACTGGTTTCTGGTGGGATGCCGACTTGGCCGGGTTTGTCGCCTTTCAGAATTGTATGATAGCGTCTCTCAAAAATCTTCACATCCTCTGCGACGTTCCATCTGCGCAACCTCGCGTTGGGGCAGATTTGGCGATTTTCCTGTGGGCGCCGCACCACAAGGTCGGATCCAGGTGGTCCGGCGGAACGTAGATAATCGGGTAGGAGCATTAACTGAAAAAGATCGGAAGGGGCGACCTGGGATGACAGCGATGAATGCGCAAGATGGCTTGGGACAGATTGATCGTCACCGTAGGGCGGACACCCTATTGCTGCTCGCGATTGCCGTCGTGGTGGCCGTCGTGCATCTGCTCACCAACCATCGCTATGGCTTCCACCGCGATGAACTGCAATTCTTGAGCGACGCGCGCCACCTGGATTGGGGATTCGTCCCCTACCCGCCATTCACTCCCTTCGTGGAACGCATCGGACTGGGAATTTTTGGTGTCTCGCTGGTGGGACTGCGGCTTTTCTCAGTCATTGTGCAGGCGCTGGCGATCTTCGTGACTGGGCTGATGGCGCGGGAGCTCGGTGGCGGCCGCCTTGCACAATTTGCAGCCGCGTTGGCCATCGCGCTCTCTCCTCTGCCGCTCTTTGAAGGCACGGAATTTCAATACTCCTCATTCGATTATTTGTGGTGGGTGTTGGTCGCGTATTTCACCATTCGCCTGCTGAAGACGGAGAATCCCCGCTGGTGGCTGGCCATCGGCGCGGCCGTCGGCGCCGGGCTGATGACCAAGTACACCATGTGCTTCCTGATTTGCGGCGTCTTGGGCGGCCTGGTGCTCACGCGTGAGCGCCGCTACTTTCTCAGTGCCTGGTTCTGGGGCGGGGCTGCAATCGCCCTGCTGATCTTCCTGCCGAATCTTGTGTGGCAACTGCGCCATGGATTTATTTCTTTGCACTTCCTGCAGCATATCCATGTGCGCGACGTGGGCGAGGGACGCGCCAACGGATTCTTCCGCGATCAATTCCTGATCTGCGTAAATCTCTTCGCCGCGCCCTTATGCTTTGCAGGGTTGGTGTGCTTTCTACGCGACGCTCGCTATCGTCTGCTGGCGTGGATGTATTTGATCCCCCTGGCGCTGTTCGTCGCCGGAAAGGGCCGCGGCTACTACCTGGCTGCGGCGTATCCCATGCTCGCGGCCATGGGCGCGGTTGCCGGCGAACGCTGGGTTGGCACTTTGGCGAAAGCATGGCGCTGGACGGTCGAAGCCGTCTTCTTCGCCGGCCTCACCGCATGTGGCTTATATATTTGCACTTTAGTTCTGCCGCTGGCGTCCGCAGGTCCGCTACGGGATTTTGCACTGCGCAATAACGGCGATTTACGCGAAGAGCTTGGCTGGACCGAGATGGCTAAAGCTGTCGCGGACATTCGCGATTCCCTTCCTGCCGAGCAACGCCAAAACTACGGAGTAGTGGTTGGCAACTACGGCGAGCAGGGCGCCATCGAAATCCTAGGCCAACGCTACGGCCTGCCCGTGCCCATCAGCATGACCAACTCAGCGTGGCTCCGCGGATATCCCCTGCCTCCGCCGAGCACCCTCATCGTGCTCGGCTTTTCCCAAGAACATGCGGACCGCACCTTTAACTCCTGCCGCTTGGCGGGACATAACGGCAACGCGGAAGGCGTGAAAAACGAAGAGAGCGAATATCATCCTGACATTTTTGTCTGCGGTCCGCCGCTGAAGCCTTGGCCGGAGTTCTGGGCCGATGACCATCGCTTTGGGTGATGCCGCGGTCTGTTTCGTTCTGCTACCATTCCGCTATGCGACGACGAACCTTGCTGCAAACTCTTTGTGCCGCTCCCTTCGTTGTGGCATCTAACGCGATGGTTTTTGGTCGAGGTCAAACCATGGAAAATTCCACAGTCGTATACGAATTGCGCGTGTATCACATCGAACCCGGCAAGCAAGCCGACCTGCTGAACCGCTTCCGCGACGACACCAACCGAATCTTCGCGAAGCATGGCATGAAAAGCGTGGCCTACTGGACGCCCATCGACGAGCCGGCGAAAAGCAACACCCTCATTTACATCCTGCAGCATCCCAGCCGCGAAGCCGCTACCGCCAATTGGAAGTTCTTCCAGGACGACCCGGAGTGGAAGACGGTGAAAGCCAAGTCCGAAGCCAACGGCAAGCTCGTCACCAAGATCGACTCCACGTTCCTCCGCCTAACAGATTTTTCTCCGTCCTTGCCCTGAAGGTGACGTAGTTTTGGTCGACGACGCTATTTCGGATTTGTGTAGTCGTAGCGCAGCGTTGCAGGCATTTGGCCAGAGCGCTGGCGCGTGTTGAAGTCGAGCTGATAGTTTAGGTGGTCAGCGTCGGCGGGATATTCCTGGCCGGCGGGATAAGGGTAAGAAACCAAGCCGTGATGCGGCAAGGGCTCAACAGTGAAGCCGTGCGCGGCATAGAAGTCCAAGTCTTTTTCGAAGCCGTCGGCGTAAAAGAAATAATCGCGCACCCATCCCACGGGTAAGGCGGGGAGCTTGCGCGGGTCGAAGTCCAGCTTTGCGCCTTCGCCGGAGCTGAAGATGGCGAAGCGGTCATCCGCGGCGACCAGCAGACTACGCACGTCGCCGTAGCGCGTGTAATTGCCCGCGGCGCGGGCGTACGGGCCGGTCATGCTGCGCTGGCTATAAGAATATAGAGTGTCGCTCGCCGGGGCGAGGCGCGTCTCGCGTGGAAAGCCCAGGAAGGCTAGCGACGCGTTGGCCAGCGGAACTTCGCTGACGTGCGCGGCAGCGGTGCCCACTGGATCCGGCGTTTGATCGATGCGGATGGCGTCCCAATATATTTTCAGATTGTTGACAATGCGAATGCGGCGCTTGCCAGCAGGGATCTTGCCAGTAAGATCCGCGACCATCGCACGCTCGAGACCCGCGGGAAAGCCCATGTCGTCGATGACGCGGACCCACTCGCCCGTGGCGTTTTGTGCCTCGACGTAGGGCGCAATTACCTTTACGCCCGCCTGATCCGCGGCGTACATCGATGTAGCGGTGAAATAATCCGTGTAGCCATCGATGATCAGCCGCAGCGGCTTGCTTGCGTCCCAGGCCCCAAGGTCGAGCTCCAGCCAGTGCAATTTTGCGAAGCCGGCGTAGGGCAATTCGTCGAAGCTGGTGACGTAGCGGCGGTCGCGCTTGGCGATCAGCGCCAGCACATCGTTGCCGCGGTCATCCCAAGCTCCAACGGGTGGATGCGCATTCTGACTGGCAATCACTCGAAACTCCGGAAACGGCGGAGTGCTGGCGAAGCGCTCGTTGGGAAAAACATCGTAAGTTGCCGGATGGTCAATGGCCAGCAACCGCACCTGGTCGAGATACACGGTCTCTTCCATCGGTTCCATAAAACGAAAACTTAACAAACCGTTGCGCGGCTTCACGCTACGCGCCGGAACCTTTAGATATTCCGTGGGATCGGGAACGTCGCGTTCGCCGGGCGCGACCCAGTGGCCCACAACACCGGGACCAATCATGTCGGCGATGAATTCATACTCGC
>DATFYV010000264.1:0-3298 GCA_035314845.1 Candidatus Acidiferrum sp. | reverse complement strand
TGGTCACGATCGGCGGCGGCGTGGTTCTCGATGCCTTGGCGCGGCGTCCCCTCCGGCGGGACAGCGGGCGCGTGGCGTTTCTGGAGACGTTGGAGCACGGGACGAAGGAAGAGATGCTGACTGCGATTACTGCGAGGAGCTTTGCGGGAGCCAGCCTAGGCGAACTGATTGCCCGTACCGGTTGGATGGAAAGCGAGATTCGAGAAGCAGCCAGCAAGGCGCGGGCCAGCGGCGGCGTCAAATTTGTTTCCGAGGAGCCAGCGATCATGGTTGCGACGGCGGCATTCGACGATGCGCGCCAGAAAATTGCGGCGCTAGTGGAACGCTTTCGCCAGGAAAACCCTTTGCAATCGGGAATTGCGCGGGAGGCGGTGCGCGCGAGCCTGGGCCGCAGGGTGCGGGCGGAGACGTTTCGCGCGGCGCTCGCGGAGCTGGTGACGCAAAAGAAATTGGAGCTACAAGGCGAATTCGTAAAGCCCGCCGGTGCGGCAGTGACCCTCCTGCCGGAAGAGTCCAGAGCCAAGGAGCAGATCGAAAAGGCCTTTGGGAGCGCCGGGCTGGCCGTCCCCGGAGTGAAAGAAGTGTTGGGCGGCCTAGCCGTAGAACCACGGCGGGCGGAGAAATTACTCCGCATCCTGTTGCAGGAAAAAAACTTGGTGCGCATTTCGCCGGAACTGATTTTTCACCGGGAAGCTTTGGGTCATCTGAAAACGCTCCTGGCAACATATAGGAAAGGGCGCGGCGAACGGATTTCCGTGCCGGCGTTTAAGGAGCTGGCGGGCATCACCCGCAAATATGCTATCCCGCTGCTCGAGTACCTGGACCGCGAGCGGATTACGCGCCGGGCGGGGGATGAGCGTGTTATTCTGGGGTAGCAAGATCACACAAGCACACGGGATTTTGGCTGTGCACTCCTGTCCTTAGGGACTGTTGCCGCTTGAACCCCGCTGCGCTAGAGTTGAGGATGGCGCGCGAAAAGGTAGCTCGCGCGGAGGATTATCATGGGTGAGTTTAGTCCAATTCATTGGCTGATCGTTCTAGCGGTCATCCTGCTGCTTTTCGGGGGACGGAAGATTCCCGAACTGGCAAAAGGTCTCGGCGAGGGCATTCGCAATTTCAAGGAGGGCATGTCGGGCGCGTCGCATACGACGACGCCTCCGGTCGCACAACCGCCCGTAGCGGCCCCTCCGGTTACGCCGCCACCTTCTCCGGTGGACGAAAAGAAATAACGCCAGCGAACAATTTGATCCTGACGGGGTCGGGCCAGACTGGCCGGACCCCTTTATTATTTGTGTTGCATTGGGGCCCTCCCGCGATTGTTACTGTAAAGTTGCTTGACTCGTTATTGCTACGGGGTATGCTCTCTTTGCGGCCGCGTGGTTTGTGAAGTAATCGTCGCTCCCACCTCGTAGAACTTCTCCCGCCGTGCCGCGCGCTCATCTCCCAGAGCTGCCAGGAAGGTCTAGGAGGAATCATGTCCAAGGGCAAAACGCCTAAAGCTATGAAAACCAAGCAACCCGCGAAGTCGCCGGGAGGTAACGCGCGCAGCGTCACGACGCTAGATGCCACGGCGCTGAAGGCCAGCGTCAAGCATCATCCCGGAGCGGGCAACGGCCGGAATTTCGGCGCTTCCCGCTTGCCGCAGAGTTTCCAGACGGTCATCGACCCAAACACGCATCCCCTGCAGCCCTTTCGCCCGTTGCCGCCGCCTACGGGCAAGGCTCCGTTTCATCTGTCGCTGGACACGGTGCTTTCCGCGCAAGCTGTGCAGACTATCCAGAACAGCGGCCGGTTGGTGTTCCACGCCGTGGGAGACACGGGCGGAGTGAACACGCCCACGTATATTGAAAATGTGGCGACGTATATGGAAGACGATTTTGCCTCCAGCGACCCAACCATGCATCCTTCGTTTTTTTATCACCTGGGTGACGTGGTGTATTACGACGGAGAGACTGCCAATTACTATCCGGAGTTTTACGAGCCGTACATGACGTATCCGGCGCCGATTCTTGCCATCCCCGGAAATCACGACGGGGACATCGATCCGCAAACCAAAGAGACCACGCTGCAGGAGTTCGTGCGCAATTTTTGCGCGCCTTCGCCGGTGCATCAGCCGGAAGCCATGGACGCGCCGCGCGACGCCATGACCCAGCCGAATGTGTACTGGACGCTGCTAACGCCGCTGGCCACCATTATCGGGCTATACAGCAATTGCCCGGAAGGCGGCGTATTGAAAGCCGATCAAATTGCATGGCTGGAGTCCGAGTTAAAGGCCGCGCCGACAGGGATGGCGCTGATTCTGGCGGTGCATCATCCGCTGTATTCGGCGTATGGGGCGCACCCGGGCAGCCAGGCGCTGTACAGCGTGATTGATGGCGCGTGCAACACGGCCGGGCGCACTCCGCATCTGGTGCTATCCGGGCACGTGCACGACTACCAGCGCTTCACCGGAACGCTCGCGGGTACCTCCGTACCGTGCATCATTGCCGGGGCGGGCGGATACAACGCCAAACTGCATACCCTCTCCAAGATTTTTCACAACACCAAGTTACCCATTGCCATGAAGGGTTCGGGCGGAGTGCTCGAGCAATTCAACGATTCCGCGCATGGGTACTTGCGATTGCAGGTCACCAAGCAGAGCATCTTGTGCGAGTATTTTGCGGTGCCGGAGCCGGGGGTAGGCGCCAAGCTACCGCTGAAAGCGTTTGATTCCGTAACTATCCCAATTACCTAGACATACGAGACGACGGGTGGGCCGCAAGCGTAGCGGAGCAGCCGCGCTTTCGTGCGCAAAATACACATAGGAACGAAAAAGCCTGAACTTTCGACCAGTTGGCAGGGCGCAACTTTCTCTTCAGACTTGGGTACTACAGGGTGACCCGGGAAGTCTGAAATCAACGAATCGAAAGATTCAGGAGAGAAAACCATGAGCCTCAATTGGAAGAAGCTTGGCATTTTGCCGATCGCGATGTTGATGGCTGGCACGGCGGCGATGGCGCAGTCGAGCTCGACGACGACCACCACCACCACGCCAGACCCCTCGATCGCGCAGCGCAAAGAAAATCAGCAGGACCGCATCGCCAACGGCGTGAAGAGCGGACAGCTCACCGCCGGGGAAACCGCTAATCTGGAGACCAAAGAAGCGGCCATCAACGGCGAAACCAAGGCGGATCGCGCGGCCAACGGCGGGAAGCTGACGGCTGCCGAAAAGACCCAGATCAACGGCCAGCAGAACAAGCTGTCCAACCAGATTTACCAGGACAAGCATAACGCCGCGACGCAGAACTACGGCAAGAGC
>DATFYV010000263.1:0-11472 GCA_035314845.1 Candidatus Acidiferrum sp. | reverse complement strand
CTTAAGGGCGAGCGATACCTCGACGCGATCGGCGATCTTGATAAAGGGGATGCCGCTGTTCATCCCGAACTCCTTGCGGTCGAAGGCCATGGTGCCTTTAATGCTGCCATCGCCTGTCCCCTTGCCGGCAAGTACGAGGTTTAGCGTTTCGGGCTTGGAGACGCCGCGAATTGTGAAAGTGCCCGGCACATCGAAGGTGGCGGGACCGGTCTGCACCACCTTGGTGGAGTGAAAGGTGATGTAGGGATCGTCTTTGGCATTGAAGAAGTCTTTGCCCTTAAGTTTGCCGTCCTTCATGCCGCTTCCGGTATTCACGGAGTCCGCAGAAATTTGATGTCGAGTACGGCGGATTCGACTTCGGGGGAGGGAAAGGTCAGGGTGGCTTCCCACTTGTCGAACTTGCCGTCGATGGCTACCGAAGCCTTCACGAAAAATTTTATGTCGCTCTCTTCCGGGGTGATAGTGAAGACGGGACCCTGAGCGCGGGTTAGGGCCGGGAGCATGGCGGACACCAAAAAGAAGACAAGCGCTAATCTCATCGAAATTCCTCCTGAACAAGAACACAACGGGGTTGCAGTCGCCTGGAAGAACTCTACGCCGATTGTAAACGAGGCGCCATCGACGATTGATTGTGTCTGATTAACGCTGCTGGGCGCCGGGGGCCGGAAGAGGACTCGTTTAGTGAATACAGCCCCCCGGTGGGTGCCGTTGCGACGTGCGACTCGAATTCAAACCATACTCGTGCTATAAACTTGGCATGCCTAAAACCATCGAGCAGTGGCTGTTGTTCCATTACGAGGGCCTGGAGATGACGCCGCTATCGAAGCCGTTCAAGACCAAGGCGGAGGCCGAGAAGGCTCGCCTGAAATATCCGGAGCGGGAACGCAAGAGGATTGGAATCGGCGTCATCCGCAGGACGGCCTAGTCGGCGGCTGGCACGCGCTTTAGAGCTGGTCGCGCGCTACTGGTATCTCTGCTGAATTTGTCTGCCGCATTCCCTGCGTTTTTCCGGGTGCGGCTTTTGTGTTTTGCTCTCATTTCCCCGGCGGCGAATACAGTGCCAGCCCGGTCAGCTGGGAAATGCGGGAAAAATCCTTGTCCAGCGTAAATACACTGGCGCCATTCTCCAGCGCCATCGCCGCAAGGAGTACATCAATGGTGGTCAGGCTAACTCCCTTCGCGCGGCCGATGCGGAAAATCGCCGCCGCCTCTCGATATGTTTTGTAACCTCGCGGCTCGAGCAAATCCCATTGCGCGAGGAAGCCTTCGATTTGCCCGGGATCGCGCTTGAGACCCTGAAGAATCTCCGTCACCACCACGCCCGCGATGGCAAACGGCTCGGCATCGCTGATCATCCGCCGCAACTCATGTCCCGCCCGCCCCGGCGCGGAACTGAAAAAATCCACCCAGACCGAACTATCCACCAGGATCAAACGCGGTTCCTGCGCATGGCTTTCAAGTCGCCCTTCCAGATCCCGGACCCAAAATACCGCAGGATGCCTTTCCGGCTCTCGGAGCGCACCAGCAGTTCCAGCGCCTTGTCCACGATTTCGCGCTTGGTCTTCAGCCGCGTCAGCTTGCGGGCCTTGCGCACCAGACCCTCGTCAATCTCAATATTGGTTCGTCCCATAGAAAAATCATACACCATTTCTTCGGCTCTTGGTGTATTACGGGAGTACGCCTTGCTATTTTACCGCAAACTCCGTTTAATCGAAAAAGCATAAGGAAATCGCGGTGCTGCGCGATGCGCCGGCGTCCACGCTGGCCTGTGGCTGCGGCGTTCGATGGGAGCAGGCATGAGAGAAGCGGTGGTGGTAGCCAGTTCGCGGACCGCGCTGGCCAAATCGTTTCGCGGATCGTTCAACGCCACGCGGCCGGACGATTTGGCGGCGCATTGCATTGTGGAGGTGCTGAAAAAGGCCCCGCAACTCGACCCGCGGGAAATAGAAGACGTGGTCCTCGGCTGCGGCCAGCCGCACGGCGTGCAGGGACACAATATCGCGCGCGTATCGGCGATGCTCGCCGGACTCCCGACCTCGGTGGCGGCAACGACCGTCAACCGCTTCTGCGCCGGAGGTCTGCAAGCTGTCGCCACGGCCGCGCACCAAATCATTATCGGCGGCGTGGAGGCCGCGATTGGCGGCGGCGTCGAAAGCATCTCCCTGATTAGCCGCGACTCCCATCCCAATCCCCGGCTGCTGGAAAAATTGCCCGGCATCTACATGGTTATGGGCGAAACCGCCGAAGTGGTCGCAAGACGCTACAAAATTTCTCGCCAGGCGCAGGATGAATATTCCCTACTCAGCCAGCAGCGCACCGCGCGCGCGCAGCAGGAATGTTTTTTTTCGGGCGAGATTGCGCCCATCCGCGTAACCAAATCGTTGCTGGACAAAAAAACCGGCGAAGTTATTGGCCACGAAGAAGTTTTGGTGGACCGCGACGAATGCAACCGCCCGGACACCACCCTCGAAGGTTTGCTGGCGCTGAAACCGCATTTCGATCCCCATAGCGGACAAGGCTCGGTGACCGCGGGCAATTCGTCGCAACTCTCCGACGGAGCTTCGGCGACATTATTAATGTCGCGCACGCGGGCGGACACGCTGGGCATCTCCTACAAATTAATTTTTCGCGGCTTCCAAATCAGCGGCTGCGACCCAGACGAAATGGGCATCGGGCCGGTCTTTGCGGTGCCGAAATTGTTGCAACGCGCGGGACTCACGATGCAGGACATCGACCTCTGGGAACTCAACGAAGCTTTCGCCTCGCAGGTGATTTACTGCCGCGACCGCTTGGGCATCGACCCGGAAAAAATGAACGTGAACGGCGGCTCGATCTCCATCGGCCATCCCTTCGGCATGACCGGCTCGCGCATGGTCGGCACGCTGGCCAACGAGATGGCGCGACGCAAGGCGCGCTACGGCGTGGTCACCATGTGCGTGGGCGGAGGCCAGGGCGCCGCCGGTCTTTTTGAACGCGCGAGCTAACACGAAATAATAATCGCTGGCTGCCGATTAACCGCTGGCGGGGCAATCGGGCAGCCAGTTCCAAAATGAACCGCTTTCCCGGCGATGTGCCAGCGTGGTCCACGCGACCGGCGCGGAACACGCGTCGAGATCTCCCAAAATCAATCGAATCAATCGCTTTGCGAGCTCCCCGCGAGTCCGAATGGCCAAGTGCGTGCCGGGAATGCTGCGGGGTGGAGTGTGTTTTTTTTGCGCCCGGAATCGCGTGCAAGGAATGGTGCGAAGGTCCGCCAGAGGTGTGAGCGCGTCCGCTGGACGAGGGCCGTGCTGGGTTTGTTGGTGCTGCTGGCCTCGCTGGTGAGTGCCGCGGGCATCGCGGCGCAGTCCACGGCACCGGTGGAATACCAGCTGAAGGCCAACTTCCTGGCGCAGTTCCCTAATTTCACGGAATGGCCGGACGGTGCCTTCTCATCACCGCACACGAACTTCCTAATCTGCGTTTACGGAGATTTCTCGTTTGGGACGGCGCTGGCGGAAGCGACGCGCAGCGAATCCTTTCACAACCGGAAGATGGAGGTGCGCTGGGTGCGCAAGGCTGCGGAGTTGCGGGCGTGCCAGATCGTATTCGTGAGCCGGTCGGAAGCGCACCGATACGGCAAAGTGCTGGCGGACGTGGCTGGAGAGGAAATATTGACGGTAGGAGAAACCTGCGACTTCCTCGCGCTGGGCGGGGCGGTGTGCATGTCCTTTGAAAACGAGGGGTTGCAATTCGAAGTGAATCTCGCGGCGCTAAACGGCGCACGGCTGAAAATGAGTTCGCGGCTCTTGACGCTGGCGAGGCGCGTGTTGCACTCGCCGGAGGCGGCGAAGAGCTGATGACCGGCCCAGCGCTATTCCGGAAAGCTTCCCTGCGCCAGCGGCTGCTGCTGCTGACCATGTTCACGAGCGGCATGGCCATGACCCTGGGGTATACGCTTTTTTTTCTGTACGACATGCATTCGGCGCGGGAGCGCAAGGTTGCGGAGCTAAAGACCAGCGCGGAACTGATTGGCACCAACGCCGCGGCAGCGCTGGCCTTTGGGGACCGAACGGAAGGCGCGCGGTTGCTGCAAGCGCTGCAGACACGCTCGGATGTGCGGCGCGCGGTACTGTTGCGCTCCGATGAAACGGTGCTAGCAGTCTACCTGCGCGGCGATTTGCTGGGAGAAAACGCCGTGCCCATGCGCGGGCCCGAGGAATTGACCTGGAGCCCAGAGTTCCTGGCGGTGGATTCGCCGATTCGCACGGCCTCGCACCCAGTCGGCTCCCTGTACCTGGAGGTGGGGCTAAGCGATCTGCGGGACCGCAAGCAGCGATTTGAACAAGTCACGGCAGTAATCGCGGCCTTTAGCCTGGTGCTGGTGTACTTCATGACCAGCGGCCTGCAGCTGTCGATCAGCGGGCCGATCCTGGAACTGGCGGGTCTGGCGCGCGCTGTGGCATCCAACCAGAGGTACTCGCAACGCGCTCCGGAGTTACCGGGACGCGAGCTTGCGCAGCTGGGCGCGGACTTCAATCACATGCTGGGGGAAATCGAGCGCCGCGATGCGGAACTGCAGGAGGCGCGCGACACGCTGGAAAATCGCGTGGTGGAACGAACCCTGGAAGTCGAAGGGCAGATGGCCAAGCGCCTGCGCGCCGAGCACGAGCTGCAAGAACGCACGGCTTTCCTGGACACACTGATCGCCAGTAACCCCATCCCTATCGTGGTCGTCGATAGGGACGGACGCATCTCGCTAAGCAACCCGGCGTTCGACTCCCTGTTTGGGTATGCACGAGAAGAGACCTCCGGGCAGCAACTCAATGATCTAGTGGTTCCGGCGAGCGAACGGGAGGAGAGCCTGGCGAGCCTGCAAGGGCTGGTCTTTCCGAACACGCTGCACAAAACCGCGCGACGGATACATAAGAACGGGCGGCGACTGGACGTGGAGGTGCACATTGTTGCGCTGGAGGTTCATGATCGCCCTCCGGAATTTCTGATTCTTTATCAAGACATCACGCAACGTCTGAGATCCGAAAAAGCCATCCGCGAGAGCGAAGAGCTCTTCCGTACCCTTAGTTCCGCGGCGCCCGTTGGAATTTTTATGGCCGACGAAAGCGGCAGCACGAAGTATTTGAACGAGCACTGGCTGGAAATGAGCGGCCTGAGCGCGGTGGAAGCCAAGGGCGTTGGATGGTCGCACTCCATCCACCCCGAAGATCTGCAGCGGGTGCTAGGCGAGTACCAAAACGCCACGCGCGAAGGAAAAGTGTTTAGCAGCAGTTACCGATTGGTTTCCACGAAGGGGCGAACCATCCAGGTGGAAGGGATGGCGCGCGCGATAGCGAACTCCGATGGCGCGCAACGGGGCTACATCGGAGTGGTGCAAGACGTGAACGAGAGGCACGAGGCCGCCGAGCGCCTGAAGGAAGCCAAGGAAGCCGCCGAGACGGCCAACGTGGCCAAGAGCGAGTTTTTGGCCAACATGAGCCACGAAATTCGCACGCCGATGAACGGCATTATCGGCATGACGGAGTTGACGCTGGACACGGAATTAAGCGCGGAACAACGCGACTACGTGAGCATGGTGAAGAGTTCGGCGGAAGCGCTGCTGACCATCGTCAACGACATTCTGGATTTTTCGAAAATCGAAGCCGGGCGGATGGAACTGGAGTGCGCGCCGTTTTCCTTACTCGATTGCGTGGAAGACGCATTGCAGCCGCTGGGCGTGCGGGCGCAAGAGAAAGGCTTGGATCTGGTCTGGGCGCTGGGTCAGGAGGTGCCGGAATGGGTGACGGGGGACGCCACACGGCTGCGGCAGATTCTGGTGAACCTGGCGGGCAACGCCATTAAGTTCACCAAGACGGGGGCGGTTTCCGTGCTGGTAGAACGGGCGGCGACGCAGTCAGGGGAAGTCGCCGTTTCCTTGCGCTTCGTGGTGGCCGACACGGGCATCGGAATTCCAGCGGAAAAGCACCAGGCGGTATTCGAATCCTTTTCGCAGGCGGACGCCTCCACCACACGCGAATTTGGGGGCACGGGTCTGGGCTTGTCGATCTCGGCGCGACTGGTGAAGTTGATGGGCAGCGAGATGGAGCTGGAAAGCGAACTGGGTAAGGGCAGCACATTCTCTTTCACGATCAGCCTTCCCATGGCGACGGCGCAACCGGGCAGGGTGACGCAGGAAAGCGCGACGCTGCACGGGAAGCGCGTGCTGGTGGTGGACGACAACGAAGTGAATCTGCACCTCCTCGACCGGCTGCTGTCCCAGTGGGGGCTTGTGCCGGTGCTAGCGTGCAGCGGCAGCGAAGCGGTGGAACTCTTCGAGCGCAATCAGGCAGGAGCGACGGCGTTCCCCTTGATCCTGATGGACCGCAACATGCCGGAAATGAACGGCTACCAAACGACCGAAAAGATTCGGCAATGCGATCCTTCGCGGCGCGCCGCGATCCTGATTCTTTCCTCGACATTCGACCCCGCAGACCGCGCGCTCGAAAAAAAATTGGGCATCGCGCGGCATTTGACGCGCCCGATACGCCGCGCGGTATTGCAGCAGGCGATGCTCGAAAGCCTAGAGCAGCGCGAACCGGCCACTGCCGGTCCAAGCGCGAAGGCGGCCGCCGGAGAATCCGCGCCGCAAACGCGGCTGCGCCTGCTGCTCGTCGAAGACAACGCCGTGAATCAAAAGCTGGAAACCCGACTTTTGGAAAAAATGGGCCATAAGGTGGCGCTGGCGGTGAACGGACTGCAGGCCACGGAGATGGCGGAGCAGCAGGGGTTCGATTTGATCCTGATGGACATACAAATGCCGGTGATGGGCGGGGTGGAAGCCACGCGAATCATCCGGGCGTCGAAAAATCCGGCAGTGCGAAATGTTCGCATCGTGGCCATGACCGCGAACGCCATGATCGGCGACGCAGAAAAATATCTGGAGGTGGGTATGGACGGCTACATCTCAAAGCCCATTCGCACGAAGGTGCTGAAGGCGGAACTGGACAAATTTGCGAGCAATGCCGGGGGGCCGAGAAAACCTCCCGCTGTCACGGAAGCGCCCACACATCCAGACGAAGGGGGGTTCAGCCTCAGCACGCTGCTCGAGCGCGTGGAGCAGGACCGCGAGTTATTGAGAGAGTTGATAGAAATATTCAACGAAGAGTTTCCGCGCTACCGAGAAGAGCTACGGCAGGCGGTGGGGCGTGGGGAGCTGAGGCGGGTGGCCACCGTGGCGCACGCCTTAAAAGGGATGTTTGCCAATCTTGCGGCGGAGCGCGCCGCTGCGCTGGCAGGAAAGCTGGAACGGCTCGGCAAGGGCACGGAGACCGCGGGATTGGCGGGGGCGCTGGAGGTATTTGAGAGTGAGTGCGCGACACTGCTGCCCATGCTGGACTCGTGTCTTCTGGAGGTCCACAGATGAAGATATTGATCGCCGAAGACGATGGCATGTCGCGCCGCCTGCTGCAGAAGACGCTGGAGAAGGCGGGTTACAACGTCATCGCGGTGGAGAACGGCAGGCTGGCGCAGGAAGAGCTGTGCCGCGTAGATGGACCGCGGCTGGCGCTGCTGGATTGGGAGATGCCGGAGGCGGATGGTCCGGCGGTGTGCCGAGCGGTGCGCGCACGAACGGAGAAAGCTTACGTATACATGATCTTCCTGACCTCGAAGGAATCCAGTGACGACAAGGTTGCCGGGCTGCAATCGGGCGCAGACGATTATCTGACCAAACCGTTTCATACCGAGGAGCTGAAGGCGCGGATCCGAACCGGGCTGCGCATCCTGCATCTGGAGGACCGGCTGGTGGAAGCGCGGGAAGACATGCGTTTCAAGGCCACGCACGACGCGTTAACGGGGTTGTGGAATCGCGGGGTGATTATGGAGCTGCTGCCCGGCGAACTGGCGCGGGCGCAGCGCGAGCGGAAATGCACGGCGATTCTGCTGTGCGACATCGACCACTTCAAGAAAATTAACGATACGCACGGGCATCCGGTTGGCGATGAGGTGCTGCGCGAAGTGGCGCGGCGGCTGCAGGCCGCGGTGCGCTCGTACGATTTCGTGGGACGGTACGGGGGAGAAGAGTTCCTGGTTATCCTGAACAATTGCGAGCCAACTTCCGCGCTGGCGCGCGCGGAACAGATGCGGGAAACCATTGCCAAGCGGGAGGTCATCACAAATTGTGGAGCGCTGCGGGTGACCATGAGCGTGGGCCTGCTGCGCAGCGTGGACTGGGGAAATGCGCGGGCGCTCGAATACCTCAACGAGGTGGATACGGCGCTGTATGCTGCGAAAGCCGCGGGGCGGAACTGCGTGCGGGTGGCGCTGCCGCCCGTTGCGAAGGTGGAACAAACTGCGCAGGTGCCGGAAAAAGTGCATCGCGCGCGATGAATCGCGCGGCGGGAAGGTTCACGCCGATTTGCTTTTGGGCTTGGCCTCGCCGAGCATCTGGCGCATGGCAGCGGTGGAGCCGGGAGAGCGTTTTTCGCGCCATTCCTCCAGGCGATTGCAGGTTTCCTCGATATTGGAAAAGAGCAGCGGATTCTTGAAGGCCGCGCGCCAGGTGGGCACCACAGAGCGCATGCGGTCCCACACCACCCAGATCTCCCCGTTGCTTTCGAAGAATAGTTCGTCGTTGATGAGCCCGCGATTCACGATGCTGCCGACCATTTCCCAATAACTGATGACCATGCGGATGTAGACGTTCTCTTCGCTACCCTGCGGATATTTCTGCATCATCTCGTCGGGAGATTCCGGATGAAAATGTTCGGTGAACCAGGCGCGAGCCTTGCGTAGCTGCGGTTCGCGGCGCATATCGTACAGGCGCAATAGCAGGTTGACTTCCTCGTAGCTTACTTGGCTCATGACTGCCCTCCAGGCAAATGTTCTCGCGAAATCGCGGGGAAATCCTTCATGGATGCGCGGACGGCGGGGAAACCGCGGGTTCGCTGACGCCGGCAAGCGCGACGCCCTCCGTGGCGCGGTCCGGTGAAACACCCAGTTGCTCCGCAGCCTGCGGGTTGGCCAGTTCGAAGCGCTGCACGCTGTACAAAGGAATGCCCTGGCGCTGAAATTCAAGCTGGATGCGGCGGCGCAACTCGCGCGCGACCTCGTCCTGGCGAGTGGGCGCGGTGCGCACCTGCAGGCGCACTGTCGCGGCGGTGCGGTCGATGCTTTGCACCCCGAGGATGCGCGGGCCGTCGACCAGCGCCTGCGACCAGGAAGGATCCGCGCGCAACTCGGCGGCGGCGGCTTCCAGCGCAGCGAGGGTTTGTTCGATGGGGATGTCGGGTGCCAGGGCGATGTCCACGAAGGCTTGCGACCAGTCGCGGCTGAGGTTGGCGACGGTGCGGATGTCGCCGTTGGCGATGGTGACCAGAGCGCCGCGTGGATCGCGGACCACGGTCCGCCGCAAGGTGAGGTGTTCGACGCGGCCAACGGTGTCGCCGACCTGGATGGTGTCGCCTACGACGAACTGATCCTCAAGAACGATATAAAAACCGGTGATGATGTCGCGGATTAGATTTTGTGCGCCGAAACCCAGCGCCAAGCTGGCCAGTCCCGCGAGGGCGGCAACGGGCGTCACGTTGATGCCAAACTCGGCCACGGCGGTCAGAATGGCCGCTCCCCAGACGATTTTGCTGCCCGTGCTGTAGAGAATGAGGGCCACGGTGCGGGTCTGCTGCTCGCGGCTTTGCGCCACGCGGGATTGCGAGGAGGCGGGGCGGATCACCAGGTCGGTGAGCACGCGAAGCAGACGATTGACCACCAGGGCGATGACGAAAATTACGACCAGGTGGAGGAGGTTGGCAAAGGTGAAATTCGACCAGGCTGTGAAGGAACTGGGCATAATCTTTAAGAGAGAGGGAGTATAACACTGGTGGTGGTGGCGGGCGCTGCGAGCGCCGCACGGCAGAGAGAGAGCCGAGCGGCACCAAGGGGATCAGCATGGATCAGAAAAACCGTAGGCCACAAATGGAAAGGCGGGCATGGCTGGGATTGCTGACGGCCAGCGGGGCGCTTCTGGCCGCGAGAGCTTTGGGCGGCCAGACTCCAGGGCAGAATCAGCCGCGGCCGACGGGGAGCGAGCCCGCAAGCGGGGACGAGGACAGTCCGAAGTTGCCAAACGCTTCGAAGGCGATCTTAGAGGCCAATGACAAGGACATTAAGAAGAGTGTCGAGAAGCTGTATCAACTAGCCGGCGAACTGAAAGAGGCGGTGGAGAAGACCAACTCGGCGCAGGTGCTCTCGCTGGCCATGGTGAAGAAAGCGGAAGAGATCGAAAAACTGGCGCGGGAGATCAAGTCGCGCGCGAAAGGGTGAGCGAGCAAGGCGGTGGTAGCGCCGTCTGGTGTTACGCGATAGAATGAAGGCGCGCGGGTGATTTCGGGTCGCCGCGCGGCAAACCACACGATGCGAAAGCGTTACGCATGCGCCTGTAGCTCAGCTGGATAGAGCGCTAGCCTCCGAAGCTAGAGGTCGTGAGTTCGAACCTCACCAGGCGCACCATTTAGCAAAGGCCTTTTGTTTCTCACTGGAGCGTTGATTGCGGCTGGGAAGAAGCAGCGGCTCTTCGCGCGCCTCGGCCCCGCCGAAAGTTTCACTCTTGCCTAAGCAATCCCTCCTTGCTACTGTTTCCGTGGCCCAGTTAGCTAAATCCCTCCGCGCGAATCCAAACGCGTTTCCCCTACGTATAGTGAGCAGAGCAAAAACATGCGAAACTCCGCCCTGATACTCACGCTTCTGATTGCCAGTTCGGCGACCGCACAAAGCGTCCCCGCCGGAAAGAAGCCAGGGGCGCCTTCCGCAGGCGGCACGGCACCGATTCATTGGATGGGCTGGAGCGATGAGGTTTTTGCGCAGGCCAAGCGCGAGCATAAATTTGTGCTGCTGGATTTGGAAGCGGTGTGGTGCCACTGGTGCCATGTGATGGACGCCAACACGTACAGCGACCCGCAAGTACAAAAGTTGATGCAGGCACACTACCTGGCCGTCAAAGTGGACCAGGATTCGCGGCCGGATCTTTCGAACCGGTACGAAGATTATGGGTGGCCGGCGACGGTGGTGTTTGCCGCGGATGGTTCGGAGATTATCAAGCGGCAGGGTTATCTGGCCCCCGACGAGTTTGTTAGCACTTTGCAGGCGATCATCGACGATCCCACGCCGGGACCCTCGGTGCATGCGGAAGCGCCGATTGTGTATCCATCGAATCCGCTGCTGCCGGAAAAATTGCGCGACGATCTGCGGGCCGCGAACCTAGCGGGATACGACTCGAAACAAGGCGCGTGGGGTAGTGACTTCAAATTCCTGGAATGGGATTCCGTGGAATATTGCATGGACAATGCCGCGCATGGCGACGCGCAAGCGGAGAAAATGGCGCGCCAGACGCTGACCGCGCAACTGAATCTGCTCGATCCCGTCTGGGGCGGCGTGTATCAATATTCGACCGATGGCGTTTGGACGAATCCGCACTTTGAAAAGATCATGTCCATGCAGGCGGAG
>DATFYV010000262.1:0-2330 GCA_035314845.1 Candidatus Acidiferrum sp. | reverse complement strand
ACCGCAGGTTGCGAATTTTTAGAGCCTCCCGCAGAATGACCGCAGCGCATGAAGCCCAACAATGACTTGGCCATCGTAATTCTCGCCGCGGGCAAAGGCACCCGCCTGAAATCCAGTCTGGCGAAGGTCTTACATCCCGCCGGTGGCCGTTCTCTGGTGGAGCAGGTGCTTCGCAGTTGCGCACCCTTAAAAGCCAGAAAGACCATCGTGGTGGTGGGGCATCAGGCCGACCGCGTGACGGCAGTGGCGGAACCGCTCGGCGCGCAGTCCGTATTGCAGCATCCGCAGAACGGCACGGGGCACGCTATGTTGGTGGCCCGGCGCGCTCTGGGCAACGCTAAATTTGCCATCGTACTTCCCGGTGACGCTCCACTCATTCGAACGACGACGCTGCAAGCTTTGCTGGCTGCGCACCGCTCGGCCAACGCTTCCGCCACGATTTTGACCGCCGTGCTGGCGGATCCCAGCGGATACGGCCGGATCCTGCGAAAGTCCGGCTCCAGCGTCGCGGCCATCGTGGAAGAGTCGCAGTTGCGCGACGACCAGCGCGAGATCAACGAAATCAATTCCAGCATCTACTGTTTCACGCTGCAGAAATTGTGGCCCGCGCTGGCGCAGGTGAAACCCAACAACAAACACCGCGAGATCTACCTCACCGATGCGGTCGCGGCGATGGCCGCCGAAGGGGAAACCGTGCTGGCGCAGATTGCCGCGGACTCTCGCGAAGTGCTGGGCTGTAACACGCGCGCGGACCTTGCCGCGGTCGATCGCATTTTCCGCGAAGCCAAGCGCGAAGCCCTGATGAGCGAGGGGGTAAGCATCCAGTTGCCGGAAACTGTGCTGATCGATCCGGAAGTTACCGCGGGCGAAGACACCCTGCTGGAGCCGGGTGTGCAATTGCTGGGAACCACCAAAATCGGCGCGCGCTGCATTATCCGCACCGGCAGCGTCCTGGCCGATGCGGTCCTGGGCGACGACGTGACCGTCGAAGCCCATAGCGTGGTGGCGCAAAGCCGCCTGGATTCAGACGTAATCATCGGCCCCTTTGCGCGCCTGCGCGGCGGCACGCACCTGAAAAGCGGAGCGCGCATCGGCAACTTCGTGGAAGTAAAAAATAGCACCGTCGGCGAAGGCACCAAAGCCATGCACCTAACCTATTTGGGCGACGCCAAAATCGGCAGCAAAACCAATATCGGCGCCGGCACCATTACCTGCAATTACGATGGTTTTCATAAGCACCCCACCGCCATCGGCAATCGCGTATTCATCGGCAGCGACAGCGCCCTGGTTGCGCCGGTTCGCGTCGGCGACAACGCCTACGTGGCCGCGGGTTCCACCATCACGGAAAACGTGCCGCCTGAGGCCTTGGGAATCGCTCGCGGCCGCCAAGTCAACAAACCCGGATGGGCCGCCAAAAAACGCCGCGCACTGGCGGCGGCAGAAAAATCCCGCAAACCTTCGAAGAAAGCGCGCAAGAATCCGCGTGCCGAAAAGCGCGCTTAGCCGGAAATTTGCTAGCCCGACCCCCTAAACCCGCAGGAGTTATCAGGCACAAACGTCATTTGCGTCGCGGTACAGTCGCTCTTGCCTTTCTTGAGCAGCGGAGGGGCGTAGTATAAGCGGCGTGGGGGGAACGGCCGGTGAAACTAACTTTCCGAAAGAAGTGGACATTCTGGCGGCGCTTTAGAAATGTGGCGATTTTTTGGGGCATCCCTATGGTGTGCGTAGAATTGATCGGTTTACCGTTAATCGGATGGGCCTTTGCGCTTGCCGTGGCAGTTCCCGCAACGCTGGTGGGTGTCCTAGCCTACACGGCATTCGAACAGCTTCTCATTTCTGTGCTGGCTAAGGGACAATCGAGCAATCAGTGAATTTGGGCGCTTGACTAACGCTGTTACCGGAAACTGAGCCACTACCCGGCGGTCACTCCGCGCCGCGAATTTCCCGCGATGTGGTAAAATCAATTTTCCCCAAATGACTTACGGAGCCAAACCGCAATGAAATTTGGAGTCGTAGTCTTTCCCGGATCCAACTGCGACCACGACGCCTTTTACGCCGTCTCCAACGTGCTGAAACAGCCTGTCGAATTTCTGTGGCACCAAAGCGAAGACCTGGCCGGCTGCGACGCGCTCATTCTACCCGGCGGTTTCGCGCACGGCGATTATTTGCGGACCGGAGCGATTGCACGTTTTTCTCCGGTGATGAAATCAGTGGCGAAATTTGCGAAATCCGGCGGCCTGGTGCTGGGCATCTGCAATGGCTTTCAGATTTTGCTGGAAGCCGGCCTCCTGCCCGGCGCGGTAATGCGCAACGCGGGTCTGCGCTACATT
>DATFYV010000261.1:0-3501 GCA_035314845.1 Candidatus Acidiferrum sp. | reverse complement strand
ACACGATTCCGCTCATGACACCCAACAACCCGCTTGAGGCTACTGAGTTGGCGAAGGCGCCGACGCCTGATCCCGCGCTTAGTGTGAGTAGTGCTGCGCCCGTGGTGGTGGCGGAGGAAGAACCGGGCGGGGCGATGACGTTTTTCGAGCATTTGACGGAGCTGCGGAAGCGCATTATCAATTCGTTGATCGCGCTGGCGATTGGCGCATGTATCGGCGTGTCGCTGTCAAAATACCTGATTACGGTGATCACCAACCCGATCATCAAAGCGTTGACGGCAGCGAAGCAGAATCCGCACCTGTTTTATACGCATCCCGCGGGTTACTTGAATCTGTACCTCACGCTGGGGGTTTATCTGGGCATCGTGATTGCGGCGCCGTATGTGCTGTATCAGATCTGGCTGTTTGTCGCGCCCGCGTTGTACAAGCATGAACGGAGTGCGATATCGGGATTCGTGGCCTCCACGTTCTTTTTGTTTCTGGGTGGCATCGCGTTCGGTTACTACGTGGCCCTGCCCTACATGCTGAAGTTCCTGGTGAGTTTCCAAGGAAGCGTCGGGCCGATCGAGCCGATGATCACGACGAATGATTATTTCGATCTGGTGCTGATGGTGCTGCTGGGTTTTGGAATTGTTTTTGAGTTGCCGATTCTGGTTTTCTTTCTGTCGCTGTTCGGAATCGTGACGCCGAAGTTTCTGTGGTCGAATATCCGCTACGCGATTCTGGTGATTTCCATTGTTGCAGCGGTGATTACGCCGAGCCCGGATGCGACGACGATGCTGATTTTCATGGCGCCCATGGTGGGATTGTATGTGGTGAGCATCGGGGTATCGGCGGTGGTGGTGAATCGGCGGGATAAGAGGTTGGCGGCGGAGCGATTGGCAGAAGAGCGGGGGGCGGCGTGAGGATTGGGGAAGGCGAGGTGGCGGCGGAAGAGCGTTGTCTTTCGAACGGAAGAAGTGGCGAGTGGCGAGTGGCGAGTGGCGAGTCCAGCGACTCGTGGCGCAACAGCAGGTTGTGGGCAAAAGCGACGATTGCGCTGATAGCAATGGCGGTTTTGCTTAGTGCGGCTATCGGTTGCAAATCGCAGGCGGATGGTAGCGGGGCTGCGGCCAAGAGTTCGGCGGCGGAGCAATCCGTGTCGGCGCCGAATGCGATCCTATCGCCTGCGGAGGCTTTGAAGGCGGCGCAGGCCTTGGGCGGGCCGCAGCCGGATGATAATGCGCCTGCGGCGGCACAGACTGGGGGATTTGATGGGCACCGGGCGCTGGAATTGACGGCGAAGCAGCTGGCTTATGGGCCGCGGCCTTCGGGGTCGGCGGCGCTGCAACAGTTGCAGGTGTTTCTGAAAACGGAGCTGGCGACTTACGGATGTACGGTGGATGTGGACGCTTTTCAGGTGGACACGCCGGTTGGGCATCGGAAGATGGAAAATATTCTGGTGAAGATTCCGGGAGAGAAGCCGGGGATTATTTTGCTAGGGACGCATTACGATACGGCGACGTTGCCGGATTTTGTGGGTGCGTTCGACTCGGCTTCTTCGACGGCAATCATGCTGGAGATTGCGCGGAATCTTTGTGGGCACCCTGCGGGCCGTTACGGCGTGTGGATTGCGTTTCTTGACGGTGAGGAAGCGCAGAACCACGGGGTGTGGACGAACGAGGACAGTGTGTATGGAAGCCGGGAGATGTCGGCGCGGCTTTCGAACAGCGGGGATTTGGCCAAGGTGAAGGCGTTTTTGCTGGCGGATTTAGTGGGCGGGAAGACGGCGCATTATAAGCGGGATACGGCGTCGACGCAGTGGCTGGTGGATTTGGTTTGGAAGGTGGCGAAGCGGCTGGGGTATACGGATGTGTTTGTGGATGGGACTTCCACGATGGGCGGAGATGACGATTTTCCGTTCTTGAATCGGAAGGTGCCGGCGGTGGATGTGTTTGATTTTGACATTGGGAATGACGTGCCGTATTGGCATAACCAGAATGGGACGGATACGTTGGATAAGATTAGTGCGCGGAATCTGGCGATTACCGGGCATGTGTTTTTGGAGAGCGTGAAGGAGTTGCAGGGGAAGTAGGCCAAGACGCGAAGCGAAAGACGTTCGAGCATGCGAATCCGCAGTCGCGGGGTTTGCCGGTACATCCGGAATGAAAATTCAGCGCATCGCGGTTAAAGCATCGTCGGGGAAATACTCCGTGGTGTGTGGAGACGGGGTGTTGGGCGATTTGGGGCGGGAGATTTCGCGGTTGGGAGAATTCTCCAGTGTGGAGATGGTGTCTTCGCCGAAGGCTTGGCGGGCGGCGGGGAAGTTTGTGCGCGGGGCGCTGGCCGGAAAAGCGGCGTCAAGCCCTTCGGGCCGAGCCCTCAGGGTAAACCGGCGCACTCCAAAATTGACGGTGCATCTGTTTGACGATGCGGAGTCGGCGAAGAATTTGGGTAGCGTTCAGAAGATTGCAAGAGCGATGAGCCGGGCTGGGGCGGACCGACGTGCGTTGCTGGTGGCGGTGGGCGGTGGGATGGTTGGGGATGTGGCGGGGTTTGCTGCGGCGACGTATTTGCGGGGGATTGCGCTGGTGCACGTGCCGACTACCCTTTTGGCGCAGGTGGACAGTGCGATTGGCGGAAAGACTGGGGTGAATTTGCCGGAAGGGAAGAATCTGGTTGGGGCGTTTTATCAGCCACGCTTGGTGATTAGCGATTCGCGGGTACTGGCTTCTTTGCCGGAGCGGGAGTTTCGCGGCGGGTTGGCGGAAGTGATCAAGTATGGCGTGATTTTTGATGCGAAGCTGTTTGCTTATCTTGAAAACAATTTTGAAATGGTTTTACGGCGCGATTCGCGGGCGCTGGCTTATATCATTCCGCGATGCGCGGCGATTAAGGCCGAGGTGGTTAGTAGGGATGAGCGCGAAAGTGGATTGCGGGAGATTTTGAATTTTGGACATACGTTTGGGCACGCGCTGGAGAGTGTGACGGGTTATCGCGTGTATCAGCATGGGGAGGCGATTGCCTGGGGGATGATGTGCGCGGCGCTGTTGGGATTTGGTGCGGGGATCACACCTGAAAAAGACGCGGCGCGGATTATTGCTTTGAGTGGGAGGATTGGGCCGTTGCCGGCTTGGCCTAAAGCCGGCGTTGGGCAACTTATTGCTGCTATGCGTTCGGATAAAAAGACGCGTGCTGGGAAGTTGCGGTTTGTTTTGACGTCTGGGATTGGGAAGGCGCGGTCTTACGATACGATTTCGGAGAAGTTGGTGCAGCGGGTGCTGCGGTTTGGGCCGAGATTACTCTCCGAAATACGGGCGGCGAAGTGAGCATGCTGGAAACCGAGACGAAATTGCCGAACATGGCGGTTACGGGCACGCAGCCTGAGGGGGCCACCAGCGAGGCGGAGGCGTCCGGCAAAGTGCGCGAGATGTTTACGCAGATCGCGCCGCGGTACGACTTTCTGAATCATGTGTTGTCGCTGCAGTTGGACCGGCTTTGGCGCGCGCGGGCGACGCGACG
>DATFYV010000260.1:0-13191 GCA_035314845.1 Candidatus Acidiferrum sp. | reverse complement strand
GTAAAAACCCACCTCAAACCAATCGTTGAATCCGTGCGTGATTTCGATGGTTTCGTGCTCGGCGTGATTGGTGGGCAACACGCCGCCAATAACGGTCTTGCTGCCGTTGATGGTGAAGTTGCTGTGCAGCTCCACCATGGTTTTGCCGGGTTCCACGGTCTCCGAGCCGTACACCTGGATCTCGTAATTGTCCTGGGCGCGAGCCGATCGCGCCGTGAGCAGCAAACCAAAGACAGCTATCGCAATGACAAAACCGTGGCGAACCAAGCTTGTTCCTTCAGAGGGGCGTTCTAATCATAGCGCGAAAGCTACGCTCACGCGTGGGGGTGGGCTTTGTCGTACGTCTCCATCAACTGCTGAATGGACGCATGGGTGTATTTCTGGGTGGTTGAAAGCGACTGGTGCCCAAGAAGTTCTTGAATCGCCCGGAGGTCGGCGCCGTCAGCCAGGAGGTGCGTGGCAAACGCATGGCGCAGCGAGTGTGGATGGAGGTCCCAATTTACATTGATGAGGCGGACATACTTCTTCACCATGCGGCCCACCGAGCGCTGCGTCAGGCGGCGTCCGGCATAGTTCAGGAACACCGCCGAGGGGTGGGGGCTAGCCCGGCGGTCGGCGCGCGAGCCTGCCAACTGCAACAGCAGTTCTTCGCGCAACGGCCAGTATTTGTCGAGAGCTTCCTGAGCTTTGCTGCCGTAGGGAACGATGCGCTCTTTGTTGCCTTTGCCGCGCACGCGCAATACGCGCTCGCTTTGATCGATGTCCACCAGGTTCAGACCCGTCAGCTCGCTGACACGGAGTCCGGCCGCATAGAGAAGTTCCAGCAGAGCGCGGTCGCGGCGGAGCAGCAGCGGTTCTTCCGCTTGCGCCGATCTCTTGGCCCCATGTTTTGCGGTTCGGGGGAAGGGGACTACGTTTCCAGCCGGCACCGGGGCGAGTTGATTCAGGAAAGCGCTCATTTCTTCGGCCGATAGAACGCTGGGAATGCGCTTGGGCAGTTTCGGGGTGGGAACCAGGCGAGCGGGGCTTTCTTTGAGCATCCCTTCGCGAACGCAGTATTTGAAAAAGGAGCGGAGTGTGGCGAGCTTGCGCGCGATGGAACTCTTTTGCAGCCCGTGATCGTGGAGATCGGCCACAAATTCGCGGATCATGTGGTGATTTACGGCCACCAACGCGGGTGGCTGCAATCCCGGTGGCGAAAGATACGTCATGAACTGCGCCAGATCTTTGCCGTAATTGGAAATGGTGTGCGGAGACGAGTTTCGTACAGACGTTAGGTACACGAGATATTTTTCGATGGCCTGGAGCATTGGGACAGTCGGTGATGTCTTATTGAGTATAGATGCAGATGCAGCGCTTGGCGTCTATTTGGCGGGCTTTGTTGCGGCTTTGTACCGGGCACGCAACGGCGGAGCGCAGCTAGGATTTGGCGCCGGCTGGGACCGGTTCTTCCTGGGGTGCGGGCGCAGACGAAGGCTCGGGCGCCAATTTTTCCCAATCGCAGCCTTCTTTGAGGCAGGTGTACACCGTGCCAATCTTGGATTTCTTCTCGACAATAAATGGTGCTCCGCATTTCGGGCAAGGCTCGGGTATGGGCATGAACGGTGTGGTGAAATCGCAATCCGGATACCGTGAGCAACCGTAAAAAATGCGTGGACGTCCGCGCCCGCCTTTTCCGGCGCTGCCGCGCTTGACGAATTCGCCCTCATGGCATTTCGGACATTTGATGCCCATGGTGATGGGGCGCGTATATTTGCACTTGGGGTAGCCGGTGCAGCCGATGAATTCGCCGAAGCGCCCGTGCTTCTTGACCAACTGTTTTTCGCAGAGGGTGCACTTTTCTTCCAGCAGTTCGTCGGGCTGGCGCGCGATGCGCGTGCCTTCGACCAGGCGGCGAGTGGTCTGGCAATCTGGGTATCCGGTGCAGGCCAGGAAGGCTCCGAAGCGTCCGCGCTTGAGGGCCATTTCCTTGCCGCAATTTTCGCAATATTCGACTTTATTTTCGTCGCCGGGCTCGGCGGCCAGTTCAGGAGCCATGTCCTCGATGAAATCGCAGTCGGGATATCGCGAACATCCGAGGAAAAAACCGAAACTGCTGATGCGCTCAAGGAGCTCGCCCTGGCCGCATTTCTCGCATTTCTTCCCGGTGGGGATGCCGGCTTTGTAGGAAATCATTTCGTCGCCGGCTTTGTCGAGGTCGACTACGAATTTCTCCCAGAATTCCCGCACGGCGTCGCGCCAGGGGAGTTTGCCTTCCTCGATTTCGTCGAGTTCCTCTTCGAGGCGGGCAGTGAAAGTCACGTCGAAAATGTCGTCAAAGCTTTTCACCAAAAGCACGCTTACGCGTTCGCCCAGCATGGTGGGGGTGAAACGCCCTTGATCTTTGCGGACATACTCGCGCTCCACAATGGTGGAAATAATGGAGGCGTAGGTGGAGGGCCGGCCGATGCCCTTTTCTTCGAGATCTTTTACCAGCGTGGCTTCCGTATAGCGCGGCGGAGGCTCGGTGAAATGTTGATCCGGTCTGATGGAATCGAGGCGCAGGATTTGCCCTTCGGTTACGCGCGGCAAGGCGTTGCCCGCACCCTCGTCGTCTTTTTCGTCGTCTTCTCGGTCGGCAATAGCTGCGGGAGTTTGGTAGACGCGGAGGTAGCCGTCGAATTTCTGTACCGAGCCGCTGCTGCGGAAAGTGTAGTCCGCGGCGCCGATGTCGATGGTGGTTTGGTCGAAAATGGCTGGGAGCATCTGCGAAGCCACGAAACGCTGCCAGATGAGTTGATAGAGCTTGAAAAGGTCGTCGTCCAGATACTTGCGAACATCTTCCGGAGTGCGCGAGACGTCGGTGGGGCGAACAGCCTCGTGGGCTTCCTGCGCATCTTTTTTGGATTTATAGAAATTGGGTTTTTCCGGGAGATAGCTGGCGCCGAAGCGGTCAGGAATTAATTCCCGCACTTGCTGTAAGGCGTCGTTGGACACGTGCACGGAATCCGTGCGCATGTAGGTGATGAGCGCTACTGAACCTTCTTCGCCGAGTTCCACGCCTTCGTAGAGACGCTGCGCGATTCCCATGGTGCGCTTGGCGGTGTAGCGCAGCCGGTTATAGGCGGCCTGCTGCAGCTTCGAGGTGGTGAAAGGCGGCGGAGCGTTGCGCTTCTTCTCCCGCTGCGTGACGTTCGTGACTTCCCATTTCGCTTTGCTGACCGCGGCCACGATTTTATCCGCAGCTTCCTGATTGCCTACCGCGATGTCCTCGCCCTTGTGCTTGAACAGCTTGGCCTCAAACAGCGGAGGCTGCCCAGCGTCCAGCATGGCGTGGATGGACCAGTATTCTACGGGGATGAAAGCGCGGATTTCCTGCTCGCGCTCGACGATCAAGCGCAGGGCCACGGTTTGCACCCGTCCAGCGGAAAGCCCGCGGCGCACTTTGTCCCACAGCAGGGGAGAAATTTTATAGCCCACGATGCGGTCCAGCACCCGACGCGCTTGCTGCGCATCTACCAGATTCTCGTCGACTTGCCGCGGATGGTCGAAGGCCGCGCGGATGGCTTTGGGCGTGATTTCGTTAAAGGTTACGCGGAAGATTTTCTTGGCGTCGGTGGCCGGGATATCCATCTGCAAGGGCTCTGGGGCCCACTTGGATTTGTATTTCTTTTTGGGCTTGCCGTTTTTATCCACAGCCGGCTCGGGCTCTTTTTCGCCTTCTTTTTTAACTTTGGCGCGGCCAGAGGCCTCGGCTTCCACATATTTCTCCGGTTTCGAGAGCATCATGGCCAAATGCGCGGAGATGGCTTCGCCCTCACGGTCCGGGTCGCCCGCAAGATATACAGCGTCGGCGGTGCTGGCCGCTCTGCGCAGCTCGTTGATGACCTTGCCCTTGCCGGAGATGATTTGCAGGGTAGGCTCAAAAATCTTGGCGTCGTCCAGCTCGATGGGCTTCTTGGTGTAGACGATTTGCGCTTTCCTGCTGCCTTTTTTGGGCTTGCGCTTTTTGCGGCCGGAGGGATCTTCGCCGGGCAGACGGATGCCAATGTCCTTTTTCGGCAGATCCATCACGTGGCCGATCGAGGCTTTGACGGTATAGTCGCGGCCTAGATATTTATTGATGGTCTTCGCCTTGGCTGGCGATTCGACGATGACGAGCGAACGTCCCATGTTGCAGTTGTAACCTCTTAGAGTGTTTCCCCAGCGAGCGGAACGCGGTGCCTGTGTCCTAGACGCTAACCAATAAGGATGCGGCTCGCGCTGCGGAAGATTCTTTTTCGGTGTGTTAGGGCCATGCCTGTGCGGCCGTTTCCGCCGCTATGTGGTTTTATAGCATGACTTTACTGAATTGTTTGCCAGGCCACTGGCGCACGATGGATTTCATCTCCAGGTTGAACAGCGTAGCGAGAACCTCGGAAGAGTGCAAACCAGAGCGCTCCACGATGTCATCGATGGGTGTGGGATTATCGACGTTCAGGAGCAGGAAGATGGTCTTTTCCGAGGCGTCCAGGGCTTCGGAAGCCAGCAAGTTGCGCTGCTCCGCCTGCGGCTGTTCCATTTTTGCTAAGGCCGCACGCACCGGGGTGGGCAGTTCATCGATGACGTCTTCGGCGCCCGTGACCAGCTTGGCGCCCTGCTTAATCAGCTGATTGGGGGCGAAGCTGACGGCTTGCGTGACATTGCCTGGCACGCCGAAAACCTCCCTGCCAAACTCCATCCCCAGCCGGGCGGTGATCAGCGAACCGCTATGCTCGGCGCCTTCGACCACCACCACCCCCAGCGGCATGCCGGCCACGATGCGGTTACGGATGGGAAAATTCTCTGGCGCCGGGTGCGTGCGTGTCGGGAATTCGCTGAGAATCGCGCCGCGCTCCAACACTTTCTCGAAGAGCTTTTTGTTTTCCTTGGGATAGCAAACATCGATCCCGGTGCCAAGTACCCCGATGGCCGAGCCGTTCGCGGCCAGCGCGCCTTGATGGCCGATGGCGTCGATGCCGCGTGCCATCCCGCTGACAATGACCAGCCCGCGCACCGCAAGATCGCGACCGATGCGCTCCGCCATTTGCGTCCCATAAAGCGTCGGCCGGCGCGTGCCCACAATACTGATGCTCGGGCGATTCAGCATCTGCACATCCCCGCGCACATACAGCAGCACCGGCGGATCGTAAATCTGCAACAAATTTTGCGGGTACTCGGGATCGCTCCAGTTCAAGAGCGTGCAATTAGGGATGCCGCGAATAGCGGCCAACTCTTTTTCCGCGCGTTTGAAAGCCTCCTTCTTAACGATGGATTGCGCCACCTCGGCGGGAAGGTTGCAGGATTCCAGCTGTGTGAGCGTGGCGCGGAAGATGCCCTCCGGGGATTCAAACCGTTTGAGCAGGCGGGCGCTCAGGCGCGAGGCCAGGCCGGGGGTCAGCGTCATCGCTAGCCAGGAGAGGGAGGCGTCTAGCTGCATGGCGCTTGCAGGGTAATAGAGCGGTTATATAATTGTCAAGATAACGGACATTGGATCGCCGGAACCCCGGGCTTTAACCCTACGACACTACGCCGGGCTGGGAGGGATCTTCCCCAAGGATTACGCCCAGAGTGGTGACGAAGAGATCAGCGTCCGCTGCGCTGAAAATCAGTGGAGGACGCAGCTTTAGGACGTTGTGATGTGGACCGTCGGTGCCCGTGAGGATGCCGCGTTCGCGCAGGCGGTTCACAACGTAGCTCGCTTGCTCGGGGGCGGGCGCACGCGTTTCGCGGTTCAGGACCAGCTCAACGCCCAGGAACAGCCCGGAACCGCGAACGTCGCCAATGATGGCGTGCTTCTGTTGGAGGGTCATCAGCCCTCGTTTTAAGTGCTCGCCAACTTCTTTCGCATTTTGCTGAAGATTTTCCTCCCGCAAAACATCCAGAACCGCCAGACCCGCGGCACACGCAACCGGGTTGCCCCCAAACGTGCTGAAAAATTCCATGCCATTGGCGAAGGACGCGGCGATTTCCGACGTGGTAACCACCGCGGCCAGCGGGAAGGCATTCCCGATCGGTTTCCCGAGCACGACGATGTCGGGAATTACGTTTTGCGTTTCGAAGCCCCAGAAGTGCGTCCCTAGCCGCCCGAATCCTACCTGCACTTCGTCGGCGATGCACACACCGCCCGCGGCGCGGACGTGACGATAGGCTTCCGCCAAATAATTTGGCGGGAAGACGATTTGTCCGCCAACGCTGGGAAAGGCTTCGGCGATGAACGCCGCGATATGACGACCCTCCGATGCAACCGTGCGGATAATTTCGGCAACCGCCCCCGCGTACTTTTTTCCAGCATCCTGATCTTCGCGGCGATATTGGCCCCGATAATCGTCGGGAAGAGGCGCGACGTGGACCCAAGGCTTGCGGCCGGTGCCGCCAGGGCCGTTGAATTTGTACGGGCTAATGTCGATCAGCGTGGACGTGTGGCCGTGATACGCGTGCTCCAGCACCAGGATGTCCTCACGCTGCGTGTGCGCGCGAGCCAGGCGCAGCGCCAGTTCGTTGGCCTCGCTGCCGGAATTTACGAAAAAGCAGACCCTCAGCGGCCCGGGCAAGAGTTGCGTCAGGCGCTCCGCATAGCGTATGACGTTGTCGTGCAGATAGCGCGTGTTGGTGTTGAGCAGCGCAAGTTGTTCTTGCGCCGCCTTCACTACCTTCGGATGACTGTGGCCGACCAGCGGCACGTTGTTGTACACATCCAGGAATGCGCGCCCAGTGTCATTGTAGAGGTATTGCCTCCAGCCCCGTACGATTCTCAGCGGCGCATCGTAGGATAGGCTCAGATTCCCGCCCAGCAAGGATTTTCTTGCCGACAGCGTTTCGCCGGAAGTGGGCTCCCTCGCGGGAAAATACTTCTCGGGGATAGCCAACAAGAGATTCGGGTCGGGACACACGCTCGTCCAGATTTTTCGTTGCGACGCGCAGGCCACGCCCGGGAAATCGGTGCCGAGATTCAGTAAGTCGGTAATAACCTGAAAATGCAGGTGCGGGGCCCAGCCCCCATTTTCCGCGCTGGTTCCGATAGCCGTGAATTTTTCACCTTGCGCGATGTGCTGCCCGACTTTGAGGTTTTCCAAGGAGTCCTCGGACAGATGCCCATACAAGGTGTAGAAATGCTCGCCCGCAGCGGCTGTGTGCCGCAGGAGGATCACCGGCCCATAATCCAGCAGCTGCGCATTGTTCGCGATGCCTTCCACAGTTCCGGAAAGTGGCGCGTGCACCGGCGTGTTTGGGGGTGCAAAGAGATCGACTCCCAGATGAATCGTGCGGTGTTCATCCGTAGGATTGCCCGACGAACGAAACAGCGGGGAACTGTACAGCAAGCGAGCTTCGTCGTAGCGCCCGATCCCGATCGCGGCATTTGTGCGTTCAAGCTCGGCGGAAATTGCCCTCGTAAGCGTGGCCACCTCAGTGCGTGCTGGGTCTGCGCCGAGAAATAAACTGCCAACACTTAGATCCAAGACCTGCACCCGCGCACTGCGTTGATCGACATGCAGCAGGGGCGCGGCACTGCCCGACACGCTTTCGAGATAATTCGCGACGGCCGCGGACTTGGGAGCGCCTGGAAAACCGCACGCATCGCGAAATACATATTCCGCAAAACGCGGATGTATCTTGGCCAGTTGCTCCAGCGCTTGCCACGCCGGAGCTTCGCTGACGGTCAGGTACGGATCGGTGGGACGCAAGCGTTTCCGCTGCGCGCTGATAACCACGCTCACCGCCAAGCGCATGGCCAATAACGGAAACAGTATTTTGATTTCTGCTTCCCGCAGCGCGTGAGCCTGGTGGTAACCCGCAATGATCGAGGCCGCAGCGGGTAGAGGGTCTTTTTTTTCGAGGACGGCGTAGGCCGCGCCAATAGCAGGCTCGGAAGCGGTCAAGCCATGATGCAGGTCGCCGAAATCGATTACCGCGCGGGCCTGCCGCGGCTGCGGCCATGGACTGCTTACCAGTACGTTGTGGTCGTTAGCGTCGCCATAGATCACGCTTCGCCGCAGCGTGCCAATCGCCGGCAGGACCTCCGCTTCGTACAGCGCCACAAATTGCCGGACCAATCCCCGTTGCTGTTCATTTTCGATCGCGTCTAGCGCCGCGGAGATCCACCCGGCCCGCGCGGAATCCCATTGCAATTCGCGATGCGCGGCAGAGTGTGAAAAGGATTCCAGCGCGGCATCGATCTCGCCCAGAAGCTGGCCCACGCTTGCCAGCAACCCTGCAGGGTGCGGATGGGCCTTAGCCAGCGTAGTGCCGGCCACATAAGTCAGCAGCCAAACGATCCGCTCCCCGCCGTCGGCCGGCCGGATCGCGGCAAAAAGTTCGCTGCGGCGGTTGGGCAACACTCGCGGAAGCTGCCGATTTGGCAATCGCTCGGCCAGATGCTGCAGTGCTCGGACCTGCATTTCAACAAAGGATGCCGCGCGCGCCGGATGCATCACCTTCAGTACGAACTCACGCCCATCCGTTGCAATCAAGTGAAAATTGTCGTCGTACTCGCCGGGAAGCGCACCGGCCCTCGCCTCCAGGCCGTAAAGCTCTAGAGCCAGGCGCGCGGCATCGGACTCCGTCGTCGGCTGCGCTACGCGGGATTCAAGAAGCATTCGCAAAATGTTAGCTGCTGGAACGCGCCGCGTCCAATTCGCGGAGCTTTCGCACCGTTCCACCCGGCAAATCAATCTTCGTCGTCAAGCGTTCCGATGGGCGACCCGTCCGGCGGTGGCGGGGGAGCCGGCGTTATGTACTTCGGGTCTGTTTGAAACAAATAAATCAGATGGCCGGCATATAACCTATGCGTGCGTTCAAGCGAACCGGCTTCCTCTGGTGGAGCGGGTGCCCCTCCCGTGGGTGAGGATTCCTGTTTAGACA
The DNA here is from genome assembly GCA_035314845.1 of Candidatus Acidiferrum sp. Lineage (GTDB taxonomy): Bacteria > Acidobacteriota > Terriglobia > Acidiferrales > UBA7541 > Acidiferrum. Next base: position 4,332 of record DATFYV010000260.1, on the reverse strand, counting down.
GCCATACCAGGAGCCTGGCGAGTTTTTCATTGGCGATCGCGCGCACTTCCTCCGTCGCTTGCTCACTCACCGACAGCGCCATTAAGTCATGAAGAACCAAGTCGTCCACGGTGAATGCGATTTGCTGTTGATAGCCCTTGCCATGCGGGGATTTCCACGTAGCTTCCAGAATGGTGTCGAGCACTTCATCAAGACTCGGAAAGTCGCTGTTGCGCGCGTGAAACTCCACCAGGCGCGCGGCGCGGTGGGGCTCGAACAAAAATTGCAAGGATTGCTGGGCAGCCGCTTCCGCCGGTGCCAGAGCATCAAAGGCCGGGCTGGTGTGAATCTTGAAATGCTCACGCCCGCGCTCGTAATCGGGCGGACGCGGCGGAATCATCTTTAGCAACGGCTCTGGCAGCGCCAACACTTCCGGCTTGATGGTCGCCAGCACTGCGTCCAGTGCGCGCCGCTGTTCCGCGGGCGCCACGATTTGTGTAGGCGTTTGGCCGTCGCCGCGCACTGCAAACGTATAGTCCATCCCGCCCACCAGCTTGCTGGCAGCTTCCACCTGGTAGCGATGCAGCAGATAAATGGGGACCAGTGGATCTTCGATGGTCGCCAGCGGAGCGCCTTCGCGGATGTTGTTTTCTCCAAATCGCGCCAATGCGGCAGCACGCACCTGCATGATGCGATTCAGTTCGTCGATGGCATTGCTGCCGGAATCCCACAAATGCGCCACGCTGCTCGACGAGCCCGCCGGCCGCGCGTCCTGATCGGTCAAATAGCGCAGTCCGCCGGCGAAAGCGTCCAGCAGGATTTTATTCAGGGCGGCGTGTTCATCAATTTGCTTCGGAAAATCTTGATACCCCCAGGTGATGGAAACTTTGTCCCAGGCGCCGATTCCCGTGGCATAGGCCTCGGAAAGATCCGGAACGCCGTTGCCATCCAGCTTCATATACGGCGGCGGATAGTCCATCACCGACGAGCGGTTCATCGTGCTCGCCGAATAGTTATGCATCAGGCCCAGCGTGTGCCCAACCTCATGCGCCGCCAGCTGGCGCAATCGCGCGAGCGCCATGGCTTGCATCTTCGGCGAAACCGGCTTGCCCGTTTCGTACGGCGCCAGCAATCCTTCCGCGATTAAATAATCTTGCCGCACCCGCAGCGAACCCAGCGTGACGTGCCCTTTAATGATTTCACCGGTCCTTGGATCGATAACGCTCGAACCATACGACCAGCCGCGCGTCGCGCGATGCACCCATTGAATGACGTTGTAGCGCAGATCGAGCATATCCGCGCCCTCGGGCAGCAACTCCACGCGAAACGCATTCTTATAACCCGCGGCCTCAAAGGCCTGGTTCCACCAACTCGCGCCTTCCAGCAGCGCAGCACGAATCGGTTCCGGAGCCCCGCGATCCAGATAGTAAATAATCGGTTTCACAGGCTCGCTCACGGCCGCGTTCGGATCCTTCTTTTCCAAGCGGTGCCGCGCGGTCAGTCGCTTCTCAATCGGTTCGCTGATCGGCGTGGCGTAATCCATATAACCGATACCGAAAAAGCTGGAACGCGGATCGTAAGCCCGCGGTTTGTACCCTGCCGGCGGCAGCTGCACGAAGGAATGATGTTCGCGCACCGTGATGGCTTCCGGGGATGGCGTAACTTGGCGCACCCACGGCCCGGGTTCGTCTCCCGCAAACGTCAGCGTGGCTTCCACCTCCGTGTTGAACGGAAAATTCTTGGTTCGCGGCAGATAGATGGCGCACCGCTGCGGGTCCAGGCGATAGTTCCCCTGATGCGTGCTTTGCAGCGTTTCGGGGATGTGGTGCGCATCACGGAGGAAAAAATCCGTGGCATCCACAAGCGCCGAGGAGCTTTCTTCGGCCACAATGGTGAACCCCGCCAGCACCGATTCAGCGAAGGAATCCTTCACCGCACGCTTTTCGTCGGGATCGTCCGTGACTGCCCGATAATCCAGATTCTCCTGAATCAGCAGCACTTTGTTGCCGCTGCGTTCAAAGCGCACTATGGCCGTAGCGCCCAGCTGTCCGCGGTCCAGCCCAATGTCGTTCGAGCCCACGCCGGCCGCCAGCGAAGATTGATACAGAAATTCCGTATTCCACTTATCGACGCTCAGCCAGAGTTTGCCTTGCTTGGCGTCCCAGAAGAGATTGAAGTACCCGGGGAGCGTTTCCGCACTGGCGGTCTTCGCGGCGATAGTCGGCAGCTTCGGAGCTTCGTCGCCGGCTACGGTGTTCGGTGCCGTGACGCTCGCCCCACAGAACCCGGCGAGCAGCATGAGATAGCGCAACGCGTTCAGCATTTACGGAGCCTCCGAAACCAGCGAATGCTTTATAACACAAGGCCGTCAGCGCGTGCGCAAGGGCCCTCTGCTATACTTTTCAAGTACCCATTCAGGGCATTTATCCGTGAAAAAACTCCGCATCTCCATCGTGCAGTATCTCAACACCGCTCCGCTCGTTTGGGGCTTCACGCACGGCCCGCTCGCCGAAAAATATGAACTGTCCTTCACCGTGCCCTCGCAATGCGCCGAGGCTTTGCGCGCCGACGAAGCCGACATCGCCATCATTCCCGCCATCGAATACCAGCGCATCCCCGGCCTCGTAATTCTGCCGGATTTGGCTATCGCTTCCAAACGCCAGGTCCGCAGCCTCCTGCTCGTGGCCAAAAAGCCCATCGCCGAGGTCCGCAGCATCGCTCTGGACCGCAGTTCCCGCAGCACCCAGGCGCTCACCCGCATTCTATGCGCCGATAGCTGGCACATCGCGCCGCAATTTTTTGAAGCCGCGCCGGATTTGCCCGCGATGCTCGCCCAGGCCGACGCCGCCCTGCTGATTGGCGATCCGGCGTTGCGCCTGGCCATACACTTGGAAGGCCAATCGCGCCGCGATGAAAATAATGTCCTGGTTTGCAACGCGGATGCCGCGGGACTCTCCGGCGCCGGAGCATTGCACGTTTACGATATGGTGGAAGAGTGGCAACGCAGCACGGGATTGCCCGCCGTCCTGGCGATTTGGGCCGCGCGCGAGGGTGTGGTCACCGGCGAGCTACTGCGCGATTTCAGCGTCTCTCGCGATTTTGGGATGTCGCACCTCGCCGAGATCGCCGAAATAGCCGCGCGCGAATTACAATTGCCCGCGCCGGCTCTGGCGGCTTATCTGCGCCGCAACATCGATTACTCGTTGGATGCTGACAATCGCCGGGGCTTGGAACATTTTTTTGCGCGCTCCGCGGCACTGGGTTTAATCGCCGAAAATCGCTCGATCGCCTGGGCCGAGGCTCCCAGCTCGTTACGCCGGGCAACGCAAACTGCATCGGAAATCGCGAGGTAGAACGAAGTGGGACTGACCAAACAAGCCGCCGTCGACATGCTGGCCTCCGACGACCTGGTGGGCATCGGCATGGAAGCGCACGCCCTGCGCATGCAGAAAAACGATCCGCGCGTCGTCACCTACCAAATCGACCGTAACATCAACTACACCAATTTCTGCACCGAATACTGCTCCTTCTGCGCCTTTTATCGCCCCATCGGCGCGAAAGACGGCTACATCCTGCAGTTCGAGGAAATTTACAAGAAAATCGAAGAGATGCTCCCGCTTGGCGGCACCGGCGTCCTGCTACAGGGCGGGCTGCACCCGGATTTGCAAATCGACTATTACGAAAACCTGCTGCGCTCCCTGAAAACCCGATTTCCGCAGGTGCATCTGCACTGCTTTTCCGCGCCGGAAATTCTCTGCATCGCCGAAGTCAGCGAGCTCAGCGTCGAGGACACCATCCGCCGCCTCATGGACGCCGGCCTGCAATCCATCCCCGGCGGGGGTGCGGAAATTCTCGACGACGAAATTCGCGGCAAAATTGCCCGTCTGAAATGCACCAGCGACGATTGGGAATCGGTGCACCGCATCGCCCACAAACTGGGCCTGCGCACCACCGCCACCATGATGTTCGGCTGCGGCGAAGAACTCGCGCACCGCGTCAATCACTTCGAACGCATCCGCCGCATCCAGGAAGACACCGGCGGCTTTACGGCCTTCATCCCCTGGATGTTCGCCCCAGAGAATACCCCGCTCGGAAAAAAAGTTCAGGAAGCCACTGCCGTCGATTACCTAAAGACTTTGGCCGTCAGCCGCCTGTACCTCGACAACATCGACCACATTCAGTCCAGCTGGCTCACTCCCGGAATAAAAGTCTGTCAGATTGGTTTGCAGTTCGGTGCCGACGACGTGGGCAGCATCCTGATCGAAGAAAACGTCGTGTTCGCCGCCGGCGTCAAGAACCGCACCAACGAAGGCGAACTGCGCCGCATCATTTCCGATGCCGGCTTCATCCCCG
>DATFYV010000259.1:0-13157 GCA_035314845.1 Candidatus Acidiferrum sp. | reverse complement strand
ACTGCGCTGATTCATATGGACGCCAAACAAAAACAGCGCCTGACGCGCCGCGCCAAGCTGCGCGGCAAATCCTTTTCGCAGGAAGTGCGGGACGCGGTGGATTTGTACCTGGATGTGCCGGTGGAGACACAAGAAGAGTTGCAGACGCTGGCTGCGGAAGCGAATCGCGCCGCGGACCGGATGATCAAGCGCCTGGACATCACGATAGCACGCGTGGATCGCGTCTTGCAGGCAATGAAGAGCGCCAGGTGAGCTGGGCCAGCGAAACCGTCGGGGCCATTCGCAAGATCGTATTGATCGAGGATCGAGTGGAACGCCTGGCCCGGCAGACAGATGCCCTGGCCACCAAGTGTCAGGAGTTGGATTTGCGGCTGGCGCGGGTCGAAGCAAAATTCGAGCTGATGGAAAGAATGGCGAGCGGCCGGCGTCGGGCGTTGCCGGGGAAAACCACGAAGTAACCGGGCGCTGCGGTGGCGGTTCAGGTCCACGTGTGCAGTTGGCGCGGTGAGCCGTTTGTGCCCCGCGAGACAGCGGTGCCTGCGCCGCGGAGAGTCAGGAATCGGTGCTGGCATTTCAAGTTGTCCACAAAAAGCTGAAGGCAACATCCCAACCGATTCCGAAGTTGCGAGCGGGCTGGGCGCTAATTCGCGTTAGGCTGGCGGGCATTTGCAACACGGACCTCGAGATTCTGCGCGGCTACCATGATTTTCATGGCACGCCCGGGCATGAATTTGTGGGCGAGGTTGTGGAAGTTCGCGGCGTTTCTGCCGCGGCAAGGGAAAAATGGCTGGGGCGGCGGGTTACTGGCGAGATCAATATTCATTGTTCGGCGTTTGGGTACCAGCCGATGTGCACCCTTTGCCGGCGCGGATTGGTAGCGCATTGTTCGCGGCGACGGGTACTTGGAATCGTCGGCCACGATGGCGCGTTCGCGGAATTTTTGGCGCTGCCGCTAGAGAATTTGCATTTGGTGCCGCGCACCGTAACTGACGAGCAGGCGGTTTTCGTGGAGCCGCTGGCGGCGGCTTGGCAGATTCTCGAACAAGTTCCCATCAAATCGTTTCGCGAAGCCGCAGTCTTGGGCGATGGGAAATTGGCACAATTAATCGCGCGAGTGTTGCGCACGGCGCTTCCGCGCGTCGTCATGTATGGCAAACATGCGGACAAGCTGGCACTGGCGCGACGCGGGGGGGTCGAGACGAAGAAAGTGCGCGGCGTCGGATCGGATTTGAAACGCGTCAAGGACAGGTACCGGCTGTTGGTGGACGCCACCGGTTCTCCAAGCGGACTGGTGCTAGGTCAACAGATGACCGAACCGCGCGGCACGCTAGTCCTCAAATCCACCTTTCACGGTGCCGCAGCGGTGGAGACGTGGCCCATCGTGGTGAAAGAGATTACCGTGGTTGGCTCGCGCTGCGGGCCGTTCGACAAGGCCATCGAGCTGTTGCGCTCGGGCAAGGTTGATCCCGAGCCATTGATCACGCGCGTGTTTCCACTATCTGAAGTTGGCGAAGCGATGCAATTGGCGCAGCAGAATGGAGTGCTGAAAGTTCTGATTGTGAACAATCCGGGGTACAAAAGAGGAAAACCCAAATGGTGAGTGCGATTTAATTTAGTTTGGAAGGAACGAGAGGCTCGAAGAACGCAACAGAAACTAGTATAGTGAAGCACGAAACGAAAATCCCATATCATCACCCCGTTGCTCAGACGAAAGGATACACATCGATGAAGACCAAACTGATGATCCTCGGACTCTGTTTAGCAGTTGCTTTCCCTCTTCTCGCTCAGACGGAGCGCTTGGAAAACTCCGCCAAAGTGATGGGCGAGATACTCCAGGGAGACAAAGGCCTCCCGACGAGTGTCCTGAATCAGGCCAAGTGTGTCCTGATCTTTCCGAGTGTTAAGAAGATCGCGATCGGTATCGGCGGCAGCTATGGGCGCGGCGTTCTGGTTTGTCGCAAGAGCGACAAGATGAACGGCGCTTGGGGCGCGCCGGTGATGTATAGGCTGGATCAGGGAAGCATTGGTATCCAGCTTGGCACTACGGCAACTGATTTTGTGCTGGTGGTCATGCACGACAAGGGTGTCGATGCGATCCTGAACGGCAAGATGAAACTCGGCGCCGACGCAGCAGCGGCCGCTGGTCCGACGGGCGCACAAGCGACCGGCTACAACGCAGAGGATATGAAATCGTCGGATGTGCTGACCTATTCGCGATCCAAGGGACTCTTTGCCGGCGTGTCCCTGGAAGGGGCGTCAATGGACGCAGACAAAGACGCCAATAAGAAGCTTTACGGCAAGGAACTGGGCGCCAAAGAGATCGTGACCGGCACTCAGCCGGTTGTGCCTGCGGCCGAACCTCTGGTGAATCTACTGGACGCAAAGTCACCAGCTCGCAAGTGAGTTGAACGCGTCAGCTAACTACCCATATCTGCTTTTCTCTACCAAGCGCTGGATAAACGACTGGGAATCGCGTCACAATCGATTGATGCAGGAAGCTACGCGGGCGGCGCCGAAACCGTTGTCGATGTTCACTACCGTGACGTTCGAAGCGCAGCTGTTCAGCATGCCCAGAAGGGCTGCTACGCCGCCGAAACTTGCGCCGTAGCCGACGCTTGTAGGCACGGCGATTACCGGAACACTGACGAGGCCGCCTACCACGCTCGGCAACGCGCCTTCCATGCCCGCCACGCAGATAATTACGCGCGCTTTGGTTAATTCTTCGCGGTGGTGCAACAGGCGGTGAATACCCGCGACACCCACGTCGTACAAACGCTCTACGCGATTACCCATCAACTGCGCGGTCAGGACCGCCTCTTCGGCTACGGGAATGTCGCTAGTGCCGGCGGAGACCACGCAGATGGCGCCCTTGCCGATGATTTCGCGATTGCGCTCAATGGCGATTACGCCGGGAAGCTGGTGAAATTTTGCGTGACGATTCAGGCGCTTGACGGCGGCGAAGATTTTTTTATCGGCGCGGGTGATGAGAATGTTTTGCCTCTTATCGCGCCGCAGCATGGCTTTTGCGATTTCGGCGACCTGGTTCGGCGTTTTGCCCTGGCCGAAGATTACTTCCGCGAAACCTTGGCGCAAGGCGCGATGATGGTCGACCTTGGCGAAGCCCAAGTCTTCAAAGGAAAAATGCTTCAGGCGCGCAACGGCGGCTTCAGTCGAGATGCGTCCGGAGCGTACCGCTTTCATCAACTCGAATAGCTGTTGTTCGTTCACGGAGTTTTGTCGCCCATCAATTTGCGCAGCGGCTGATTGTCGGCGTACACGCGCCATTCGGCCACGAGCTTGCCACGCACGAGCACGTTCCAGGCCGCAGGGACTTCCCAGAAGCCGTCGATGCCCTTGGCGTGCGCATACGTGCCGCTGGCGGTGCCGAAGATGGCCACGTTCAAGTCGTGAACGAAATATTCCTGCGCGAATATCTTGTAGTTGTGGACCACGCCGAAGTATTGCGTCCAGCCTTGGCGCATGGCGTCGCGGCCCACGAAGCGCTTGCCGAGGGCATCCTGAAAGACATGGTCTTCGGTCATCAGTTCGTAGAGGCCGGCGACATCTGCGAGGTTGATGGAGCGAATGAACGAGATGGCGATCTCTACGGGATCGATCTTGATAGGTTCGGAGACGGCCATGCAAAACTCCTCCAGACACGAGCGCTTAGTATAGCGTGCACCAGCGGCCTCGATTCAACGCCGCCTGCCATGTCAATGCGGCGCGTTGCCTTGACTTGCACGGAAGCCACTGCGAGACTAATTCTACCCGCGTAAATCCAATGCCCGACAGCGAACAACTCACGATAACCGTAGGTGTGACTGGCGCCAGCGGAGCCATCCTGGCGCAAAAGACGCTGCAACTCTTGGAAGCGGACGCACGTGTCGGGCATGTACATCTTGTGATTACCGAGACTGGGCAGCGGCTCTTTGCGGAAGAATTGGCGATTCCTGTTGGCGATGCGAAACAGCTGCCCTCGCGCATTCTTGGTGCTGCGCCACGTAAAATCGAACTGCTTTCCAATAAGGATGTGGGGGCTTCCATCGCTTCCGGCAGCCATGACGTGGACGCCATGGTGGTGATTCCGTGCTCGATGGGTACCTTGGGCGCGATTGCGTCGGGAGTGAGCGACGACTTGGTGTCGCGCTCCGCCGACGTGATGCTGAAGGAAGGGCGCAAATTAATTTTGTGCGTACGCGACACACCGTTCAACCGCATCCACCTCGAAAATATGCTGCGCGCGCAGCAAGCCGGCGCGGTGATCATGCCCGTGGTGCCAGCCTTTTACCACCATCCGAAAACGATCGACGATCTCGTAACGCAGTATGTATGCCGCGTCCTCGCGCAAATCACTCTACCGCAAGAGGAGATGTACCGCTGGGCGGGCAGCCTGGCGGCAAAAAAAGCCGATGCCTGACGCTGCGATAAATCAGACGCCGGTTCCGCACTCGCCGCACGCCCAGCAGGCGCGGCCGGGACGCCTTCGCACCGTGCTTGAAATGATCAAGTTCGAACATTCGGTGTTCGCATTGCCCTTCGCGTTGACCGGCGCGTTACTGGCGGCGCGCGCCACGCATCAGCCACCTCATGGTTGGCCGTCGCTGGCGCAGATTTTTTGGATTGTGATGGCCATGGTGGCGGCACGCTCCGCAGCCATGACCGTGAACCGCATCGTGGACCTGCGCTACGATCGCGAAAATCCCCGCACTGCGCAGCGCGCGTTGCCCACCGGAGCGCTCTCCGTAAATTTTGCGTGGCTCTTTACGCTGGTGGCGGTAGCCATCTTCGTTCTCGCCGCCCGGCAACTGAATCCACTGGCTCTACAGCTTTCTCCCGTGGCGCTGGCGATTTTGTTTTTCTACTCTTTCACCAAGCGCTTCACCAATTGGTCGCATCTTTTCCTAGGCTTTGCGCTGGGAGTGGCCCCGGCCGCGGCGTGGATCGCCATCACCGGAGGGTTGGATTCGCGCATGCTGATTCTCTGCGCCGCGGTGACGTTGTGGGTCGGCGGCTTCGATGTACTGTACGCCTGCCAGGACGTGGAATTCGATTTGCGAGCCGGGCTCTTTTCCGTCCCCATGAAATTTGGTGTTGCGAAGGCACTGTGGATCGCCCGCGCGCTGCACCTCGGTACCGTGGCGTTGCTCTGCTGGCTGGCAGCCAGTTTCGCCCTGCCGTGGCCGGCGTGGCTCGGGGTAGCGGTGGCCGCGGCGCTGCTGGCGTACGAGCATTCCCTGGTGAAGCCCAACGACCTAAGCAAGCTGGACGCCGCCTTCTTCGCCATGAATGGCTATATCAGCATTTCGTTTCTGCTCTTCTGGGGAGCCGCTGCAGCGCTTTGGAAGGTTTGAAACCTTTGGAAGTTTTGCTGCTTTTTTCGCGATGCGCATCCGGCTGCGAATGGGCGTCTTCCTGATACAATATTCCCGTGGCTGAACTAACCATTACCGACCAGCGCCTGGCGCCCATCGCCGCCAAAGTTTTTGCCGGCGAACGCCTGTCCATGGACGACGGCATACTGTTGTACCGCACTCCGGACTTGCTGGCCGTCGGCTGGCTCGCGAATCACGTGCGCGAAAAGCGCCACGGCAACATCACCTATTACAACATCAATCGCCACATCAATCCCACCAACGTCTGCGTGGCGCACTGCAAACTCTGCGCCTTTGGCCGCGATCCCAACGCTCCCGGAGCCTATACTTTCGCGCTGGAGGAAATTTACGCCCGCGCGGAGCAAGGCATGCGCGAGGGTGCCACGGAATTTCACATCGTAGGCGGCCTGCACCCCGATTTGCCCTTCGAATATTTCCTGGAAATGATTCGGGGGCTGAAAAAGCGCTTTCCCGGCGTGCATTTGAAGGCTTTCACTATGGTGGAGGTCGGCTACTTCGCGCGCATCGCCAAGCTTTCCATCGAAGAAACACTGCGCCAGATGAAAGAGGCAGGCGTCGATTCCCTGCCCGGCGGCGGCGCGGAGATTTTTCATCCCCGCGTGCGCAAGATTATTTGCGACCACAAAGTCAGCGGCCAGATGTGGCTCAGTATCGCCAAAAAAGCGCATCAAGCCGGCCTACGCACCAACGCCACCATGCTCTACGGGCACGTGGAAACGGAAGAAGAGCGCGTCGATCACCTGATGAAACTGCGCGAGCTGCAGGACGAAACCGGCGGTTTCGTAACCTTCATCCCACTAGCGTTCCACCCGGAAAACACGGGGCTCTCGCACATCCCGCAGCCCACCGGTTACGACGACCTGCGCAATATCGCGGTGGCGCGCCTGATGCTGGATAATTTCGAGCACATCAAGGCCTATTGGATCATGCTCTCGCCGGCCATTGCGCAGATCGCCCAGCGCTTCGGGGCCAGCGATCTCGACGGCACGGTCGCGGAAGAAAAGATTTACCACGACGCCGGGGCGCGCACCGAGCAGTTCACTCCGCACGCTGAACTAGAGCGGCTGATTCGCGCCGCGGGCCGCGTCCCTGTGGAGCGCGACACCGCCTACAACCGCGTAGATCGCTCCAAGATGCCGCCGATACAGGCGCACCCGCGCTCGGATTTAGTATCTTTGTCGATTAACATCTAGGCTACTGCGGAACCAACCTCCCGAATAAAACATCTTAGTTGCGTAACCATAATCCATATTCCCGAATAGCGAGCGCTCATGCGAACCATTTTGCTGCTCACCATTTCTAATATTTTTATGACCTTTGCGTGGTATGGGCATTTAAAATACCGCAGTGAAGCGCTTTGGAAGGTGATTCTCGCCAGTTGGGGCATCGCATTTTTTGAATACTGCTTCCAGGTGCCCGCCAACCGCATCGGCTCGTATGAATTCAACGCCGCACAGCTGAAGACCATTCAGGAAGTCATCACCTTGACGGTATTTTCCGTCTTCTCGATTCTGTACCTCGGCGAAAAATTTAAGTGGAATTACGGCGCGGGGTTCGCCTTCATCACCGCCGGCGCATTCTTCATCTTTCACAAATGGTAGTTATGCATCGCCCGCTGCGCCGGGAAAATGTTCTGGGAATCAGGCAATTCTTGTCGGTGGCCAGACGATCACATCCTGGCGTTCTGCAAAGTACAGAAGAGGTTCGGCGGCCGGAAGGACGATTCCCGCCGCCTGGGCCATGCTATTTTCCGCGATCTCGGCTTCGGCGGGCTGTAGTGGCCACGGCGCATGCTGGATTTCTCCGCGAATCAGGCGCCCGTGCGCATCGGCCGTGTACAGGCAATAGCGTTCGGTCAAGAAATATTCCAGGGTTCCGGGCACGGCGTGGCTCGGAGCGCCGATTGGACGATATCTTGCATGTAGTATCGCCGGTGGCGCGCCGCGATGCGTCCGCTGGCTTTGGTACTGGATCCGTCCGTCAGTGCTTTGTAAGCGCATGCGGGCGCGAAAATACGGCAGGTGAAACCAGGACCGCGCAATCTGCACCGCCAAAAAATTCCCGGCGTCCAGGCTAAAAAACCACACTCCAGGTTTTCCATGGCGCGTCACATAGGTGCGCACATTCAGCTCGGGGAAACTCGAGAGCCACGGCAGCGCCGGCGTTGCCCGCAAGCGCACACCGGACATAAGGAACGGTACGACGCCGACCCACGCGGAACCATTGTGCGTATCAATCTCCAGCCCTGCAGGAATCAGTTCGCGCAGCGTCTTAGCCGGCACCGGCCAGTGCGCGAACAGCAAGTCATGCCAGCTCTGCGCCATCACCCAGGGACCGGCCGGCAACGGCCAGGGACGGTGCGACGGCTCCTCTCCGAATCGCTTCATGAATATCCGCGCACCCTTGGCGGCAACTCGACAAACCCCGCATTATCAATATACCTTTGCAGAGCGCAGCGGAATCCAATTCTTGCGTTACGAATCTAACGAACGCGGCGATACACGGGAACATTCCGCAAAACAAACGCGCAGAGAATCCCGGCGATATTCACGTAACATCTTGACGTAGTACAAGGAGAGCATCATGGATCGCAAAGCTACGGCAGTTTGGACCGGTGGCATCAAGGACGGCAAGGGCTCGCTGACCACCGACAGCGGCACCCTGAAGCAAACGCAATACTCGTTCACCTCGCGCTTTGAAAGCGGTGTGGGCACCAACCCCGAAGAGTTACTCGCCGCGGCGCACGCCGGCTGCTTCACCATGGCGCTATCCGGCCAACTCGGCGCGCGCGGCATGACCGCCGAGAGGCTTGAAACGACCGCCACCATCACCCTGGCCAAAGATGGCGACGGCTTCTCCATCACCAAAAGCCACCTCAATCTCATCGCCAAGATTCCAGGCGCGGATCAAGCCAAGTTTGACGAGTCCGTGAAAGCCGCGGAAACCGGCTGCCCGGTCTCGAAACTGTTTAAGGCCGAAATTACCGTAAGCGCGCACCTGCAATCCTAGAGTCGCTGCATATTTCGCTGCCCCGCTAACAGAATGGACACGACTCCGCACCTGATCCCAGTTCCGGGCATATTCGCCGTGGGTGTGGCCGTTTTTCTGATCGTCCTGTGGGATGCTTTTGAAGCCATCATCCTGCCGCGCCGCGTCACGCGGAAATTCCGCTTCACGCGTTTTTTTTATCGCACCTCCTGGGGTCTCTGGAAGCTCGTGATGGCCGCCGTGCACGCCCCGAAACGCCGTGAGACCATGCTCGGCTTCTACGGTCCCATTTCCCTCCTGGTGCTGGTGGGCATTTGGGCCGTGGGACTGGTTTTCAGTTTTGGCTTGATGCAGTACGGAGCGGGCTCCGCGGTGGTGACCGGCAATGGAGCATCCCATTTCTCCACCGACATGTATTTGAGTGGGACCACGTTCTTTACCCTCGGCTTGGGCGACGTCGTGCCACGCTCCGGCCTCGCGCGCTTCCTCGTCGTGGCGGAAGCAGGCTTCGGCTTCGGCTTTCTCGCAGCGGTGATCGGCTACCTGCCCTTTATTTACGGCTCGTTTGCCGATCGCGAGGTCAACATCTCCCTGCTCGACTCCCGCGCCGGCACGCCACCAACCGCCGGCGAACTCCTCCGCCGCCACAGCTACAAAAATGGCCAGGAGGCCTTGCGTGAACTCCTGAAAGATTGGGAACGTTGGTGCGCGGAACTGATGGAGAGCCACCTTTCCTATCCGGTGCTCGCGTATTTCCGCTCCCAGCACGACAATCAATCCTGGATCGCCTCGCTCACCGCCATTCTCGACACCTGTGCGCTCGTCATGGTCGGCGTGGAAGACGCTTGCGAGAAGCAAGCGCAACTTACCTTCGCTATCGCACGCCACGCCGTCGTGGACCTGGCACAAGTCTTCGGCGTAACTCCCACGGACCCGTCCGAAGTCCGCCTCACACCGCAGACCCTGACGCACATCCGCGATGTTCTGGCGCAGAACGGTCTGAAACTGCGCGATGGCCTCGAGGCCGACCAAAAGCTCTCCAAACTGCGCGCCATGTACGAGCCGTACGTGTTTGCGCTCTCCACCCTCCTCATCCAACCGTTGCCTCCGTGGATCCCGCTAAAGAAAGGCAAAGACAATTGGCAAACCACCGCGTGGGCCCAAATCTCCGGCCACCAAGCCGAAAACGCCGCCACGGTAACCGCCGACGACCATTTTTGATTGGCCAGCTTTTGCACGCGGCACTTCTGCAGGCGCCGACCTTCAGGTCGGCCTCGGTAAACGACAAGCGCCTGACTCAGAGACTGATTTGTAGCACCGCCCTCGGGGCGGCATTTCCGCAGTGAGGAGCAGAGTGATGAAAGCAATTCGCGTACACGAATTTGGCGGCTCGGATGTTTTGAAATACGAAGACACCCCTACGCCCAAACCGGCCGCAGGGCAAGTGCTGGTCCACATTCACGCCGCGGGCGTAAACCCCTACGACACCTACATGCGCGCGGGAGCCTACGCGATCAAACCACCGCTGCCGTACACCCCGGGCTCAGACGCCGCAGGCATCGTCGAGGCCGTCGGCGAAGGCATCAGGAAAGTAAAACCCGGCGACCGCGTTTATACCGCCAGAACACTAACCGGAGCCTACGCGGAATACGCGTTGGCGCTGGAAGAGCAGGTCTTCCGTCTTCCGGAAAAAATCAGCTTTGCGCAAGGCGCCGGTGTGTGGGTGCCGTGCGGCACGGCCTACCATGCGCTCTACCACTCCGCCCAGGCCCGCGCCTCGGAATCCGTGTTGGTGCACGGGGCAAGCGGCGGCGTAGGCATCGCCACCGTGCAACTCGGACGCGCCATGGGTCTGACGGTCCTCGGCACCGCGGGCACCGCGAAAGGCCTTGAACTGGTCACCCGCGAAGGCGCCCATCAGGTGTTCGACCATTCCAAAACCGGATATCAGGACCAGATCATGCAGTCCACCGGCGGCCGCGGCGCGGACATCATCGTGGAAATGCTGGCCAACATAAATCTTCCCGCCGATCTGAAAATGCTGGCCACCAACGGCCGCGTCATCATCGTCGGCAACCGCGGCGATTGCACCATCAACGCCCGCGAGCTGATGTCCCGGCGAGCCTCAGCACGCGGCTTTACGCTCTGGGCGGTTACCGACGCCGAAGCCGCGCAGATTCATGCCGGGATCGGCGCCGCAATGGACAATGGCACCCTGCGTCCCATCGTCGGCAAAGAAATCCCCCTGGCCGAGGCCTCCCGCGCCCACAAGGAAGTCCTCGAGCCCGGCGCGCACGGCAAAATTGTCCTGATCCCGTGACGTTGGAGTGCGAGAGCCCTACTCCCGCGCTCCACGCGCTTCCCGTACCGATTTGCCGTATAATTTTCCCTCGCCGCAGCGGTCGCAGTCTCCGCCATCGGCCTTCAGGACGCAAACCAAACCGTGCCCGTGCTCACACTCATCATTACGCTCTTCGCCGCGCAAAACGGCCTCGGCCACTACTGGCGCAAAATCACCGACCGCACCTTCACGGGCATGTACCACGCCAACGCTTTCGACTTGGCGATGATGATTCCGTACTTCATTGTGCTGTTTGTGCTGGCCATCTACGGCCTGCATCGCTACTGGCTGGTGTACGACTACTTCGTCTATTCCAAAAATGTCCCGCCAACGCCGCCGCCCGTTCAGCAATGGCCGCGCGTCACCATCCAGCTACCGATTTTTAACGAACGCTACGTCATCGAACGCCTGGTCGACGCTATCTCTCGCTTCGATTACCCGCGCGAACTCCTCGACATTCAGGTGCTCGACGATTCCACCGACGAGACTCGCCAGGTGGCCAGCGATTGCGTGGACCGTTACGCCGCGCAAGGCCTGCCCATCGTCTACATCCACCGCACCAATCGCGAAGGGTTTAAAGCTGGCGCTCTCGAAAACGGCCTGCGCACTAGCAAAGGCGAATTCGTAGCCATCTTTGACGCCGATTTCGTCCCCGAACCGGATTTTCTGCGCCTCACCATTCCGTATTTCATGGATCCCGCGGGCGGCGCGGGCATAGGCATGGTGCAGACCCGTTGGACCTATCTGAACTCCGACTATTCGCTTCTGACCAACGTAGAAACCATCCTGCTCGACGGCCATTTCGTGGTCGAGCACGGCGCCCGTTCCCGCCGCGGCGCCTTTTTCAACTTTAACGGCACCGCTGGCGTGTGGCGGCGCGTAGCCATCGATCAGGCCGGCGGCTGGCAACACGACACGCTCACCGAAGACACCGATCTCTCCTACCGCGCCCAGCTCAAAGGCTGGAAGTTCCTGTACCTTCCGCAAATTGCCTGCGCTTCGGAATTGCCCGTGGATATGAACGGTTTCAAAGCCCAACAGGCTCGCTGGGCCAAGGGTTTAATGCAAACCGCAAAGAAAATCCTGCCGAAAGTGTTCCGGTCCGACGTGCCCTTTTACATTAAGGCGGAGGCCTTTTTTCATCTCACCGCCAACATCTCTTATCCGCTGATGGTCCTGCTCTCCACCATGCTGCTTCCCGCCATGATCGTACGCTTCTATCAAGGCTGGTTTCAGATGCTGGTCATCGACCTCCCGCTCTTCTTGGCCTCTACTTGCTCGATCTCCAGCTTTTATCTGGTATCGCAACGCGAACTACGTCCCAAGACGTGGTGGCGCACATTTCTGTACTTGCCATTCGTAATGGCCACCGGCATCGGCATTTCCGTGCGTAACGCGCAAGCCGTCATTGAAGCCATCGTCGGCAAAAAATCCGACTTCGCCCGCACGCCAAAATTTAACATCGCTGGAAAGGCGGGCAGCTTCGCAAAAAAATCCTATCGCAACAAAGCGGGGTGGATTGCCTACGCGGAAGTGTTGCTGGGTCTGTATTTCGCGTGCACAGTGGTTTACTCCATCCTGCGGGAAAACTACGCCACCGTCCCTTTCCTGCTGCTCTTCGTCTGGGGCTACCTGTACACGGGTTTCATGTCCCTAAGCCAGGTGTACTTCGCGCACTGGAGACTGGGAAGCGCCGTACCCCCGCAAGAAATGCGCCCCGCCGCCACCGGCGCCCCGGGCTTCTGAGAACGGGCTGTGGGTAACCACAATGTCACTAAATTTCCACTGTAACTAACCTGAAATCAGTATGTTACATATCATACTGAGCGCAAAGGACTTTAACCCCCTTTGCGCTCAATATGATATGAAATTGCGCAAGGCAGGCGCGCCCCCTACTCCACCCGAATCAGCACCACCTCCGCTGGCGAGCCGACCCGCAACGGCGGTCCCCAAGTACCCGCCCCGGACGAGGTATACACCTGCAGCCCGCCGATCCGGCTCAATCCATACGCAAACTGGCGGTAGATGCGCCGAGCAATCAGGGTGTAGGGAAACATTTGTCCCAGGTGCGTGTGCCCGGAAACCTGCAAGCTAATCCCGGCTTCCTCCGCCACTTCGGGATGGTCCGGCGCATGACAAATCAAGATGCTGGCCCGTGCGCGATCAATGCGCAGCTGCGTCAGCACGGAGCGTAGGTGCTCCGCATGCGTGGCATGCCGGTAGGGAACGCCCAGCACCTGCAAGCCATCGACATCGACGATTTCATTTTCCAACACGCGGACGCCAACTCTTTTTACGGCGTTCACAAACGGCGCGGGATTAGAAAACTCTTCGTGATTCCCCTCCGTAAAAAATACGCCGAGCGGCGGCAGCAGTTCCCGCAAAGGGGCGGCGGCGCGGTCGGCATCGAGCGGCGTGCCATCGAAGAGATCGCC
>DATFYV010000258.1:0-3317 GCA_035314845.1 Candidatus Acidiferrum sp. | reverse complement strand
ATCGTTGATTTGCGACAGACCACGGCGCGGCAACTGGACTCGCTGCTGGAGGAAGAGGCGCGCCACTGGCGCGATGAATTGCATTGGGACTATCGCGGGGCGCTGGAATTGATTAAGCGGTTTCTGGAGGCGCATGCGCTGTCGGGTTGCGTGGCCATGGAAAACGGCACGGCTGCGGGTTACTGCTTTTATGTGATGGAAGAGCAGAAGGGATTGATTGGCGGGCTATATGTTTCGTCGAAATTTGCGCAGGACACCATTGGGCGCAGATTGCTGGATGAAATGTTGTATGGCATGCGGGCGATTCCGCATCTGGTGCGGATTGAAGCGCAGTTAATGCCCTTTAGCGGACCGGTGGATGAACCGCTGCGGGACCAAGGATTTCGCCTGTATACGCGGCAGTTTATGCTGCTGGACTTGGCAAAGAGCAAGCCCGGGGCGCCAAACGTGCCGGCCGGGATGCGCTTGTCACGATGGCATGACCGCTACTTTGATCCTTGCGCCAAGCTGATTTACCTTTCCTACGCAAATCACATCGATGGAGAGATTAACGATCAGTATCGCTCGCGGGCCGGAGCGCTGCGTTTTCTGAAAAATATTATTTTGCTGCCGGGATGCGGGAATTTTGTGCCCGGGGCGTCGTTTGTGCTGCATCAGCCGGGGAGCGATGAGTTGGTGGCGACGGTGTTGACGAGTGAAGTTTGTCCGGGCGTGGGGCACACGACGCAGATTTGCGTGCAGCCAGGGTATCAAGGGCACGGGCTCGGACGGATGCTGATGCAGGCTTCGGCGGAGGCGCTGCGGGCGCAGAGGTTTCGAGAACTGACGCTAACGGTTACGGCGGAAAATCGCACCGCGGTGCAGTTGTATGAGAAGTTGGGATTCAGCACCATTCGGTCGTTTACCGCGGGAGTTTGGCCGCGGTGAGTGGATTTTTATTTTGCGGTTCTTGCTTCTGCCTGCTCAACGAGCGTGTAGTTAGCCAGAATCACGAGATGCAAGGGGCCGACGACGACGTCTCGAATGTTCGGGTGGGCAGATGCCGCACCGCGCTGGAGATATTCGACCTGTAACTCGAAACTTCTTTGCTGACCTGCCTGCGCCGCGAAAAGCCATTTCTTCACGCCGTCGATGGTCGCTTGCAGGAGCAACGGATGTCCGGAAACAACTTGGGCATCGCTTACGGATCCGTTGGGGGCAACGGTAACATCGAGAACGACGGTTCCCCCGATGCGCGTCTGTCTGGCTAGTGGCGGATACATGATGTTTGTGGCGCTGACCAAATGCAGGTCTGGGCGGCCAGCGAAGAGCGCGTCGGCATCGAAGGTGCCGGCGGCAAGTTTCTTGTGATATTTAGCAAACTCGTCGCCCGGCAGCCAGTCGATAGATTGCGTCTGCGTCGCGGCTGCTAAGCCAAGCGCGGCGCCAAAATTCACCATTTTTGCCAAGCCTTTGAAGTTCCAATCGGCGTGATATTCGTCGCTCGGCTGGTGATAGTGATTGCTGACGTAGTCTTTGAACTGCTGGTCGCCCCATGCGCGATCATGACCGGTGAATTTCAAGCCTTCGCTGATGGAAAAGGATGGGATTCCGACGCGCGCCAAACTGAAGTGGTCGGAGCGGTAGTAATGGCCGGCTTCGGGACGCGAGTCTGGCTGGATGGTTAAAGCAAACTGCTTGGCGGTCTGCTCGACGGTTGGATAAAAAGTGGTGCGCTCGGCGCCGCTCACTTCCACTTCTTCCGGAATGCCGAGCGGAGCCAGGGCGTCAAAATTTAGATCCAAAATTGGCTCCACGGGAAGATAGGCGGACCTTTTCCCCATGTATTCGGAGCCTAGCAGTCCTTGCTCTTCGCCGGTTACGGCGGCGAATAAGATGGAGCGCGGAGGAGCGGTTTTGGCTTTGCCCCAGACTCTGGCGAGTTCGAGAAGCATGCCGCAGCCCGTGCCGTTGTCTACGGCACCGTGATAAATCTGATCGCCTGCTTTGCGACTGGGATCGATGCCAAAGTGATCGTAGTGCGCGGTGTAGAGCACCGCTTCCGAGCTGCGAGTGCTGTCCGAGCCTTCGCGCATGGCCAACACGTTGCGCGAAACAAAGGGACGCAGGCGGCTGACGAGGTGAGCTTTGAGATTTACGTTCAGGGCGATGGGCTGGAAGTCGCGCGATTGCGCTTGCTGAAAGAGCTGGTCGAGGTCGAGGTTGGCCATGTGGACCAGTTTTTTCGCCGTCTCTTGCGTAATCCACGAGGCGGCCTGCAGCTTGGGCGTGCCATCGAGCTGCAGGTAGGATTTTTCGTTGCCCCAGGAGTTGCGGACCACTTCCCACGGATAGCTGGCCAGATCGGTGCGATGAATGATGAGCGTGGCGAGGGCGCCGCGGCGGGCGGTTTCTTCCAGCTTGTAGGTCCAGCGGCCGTAGTAGGTGAGGGCTTTGCCCTTGAAAAAATTAGGATCGTCGGAGACCGGTTCGTTCACAAAGAGCAGAGCGACCTTGCCTTTCAGATCCTGCCCCTTGTAATCGTCCCACTGGTATTCGGGCGCCTGGATGCCGTAGCCAATGAAGACGATGGGAGCGTCGATATCGGAGGTCTCTCTCTGGCTTTCGTTGTTGGTCACGAAGTCATCGAGGAATTTCAGGGTCAGAGGTTCGCCCTGCGGGGACGCGAATTGGAAACTTGTTTCTGGAAGAGTCTTTACCGCAACCATGGAGACTTTTTGAAAAAAGCCGTCTTCGCCGGCGGGCTGGAGGCCGTAGGAAGCGAATTGCTTGGCGATGTAGTCGGCGGCGAGTTCGCCGCCAGGCTGGCCCATACCGCGGCCCTCCAGAGCGTCGCTGGAAAGATATTTCACGTGCGCGCGGATTTTTTCCGCGTTTGCGGGGGGCACACGAGCGGCGTGACCGCTTTGTTGCGCGGCGCCCCTGGCGGCGAGGAGTGCGCACGCCAACACAAATAGCAATGCGGAGACAGGCTTGATTTTCATTTTAGCGGTCACCCGTTGATGATTTATTTCTTGGCGCGGTCTTTTAATAAATTTTTAAGCTCGCTCATGAATTCCTGCACATCCTTGAAATCCATGTAGACGCTGGCGAAGCGGACATACGCGACTTTGTCGAGCTTTTTCAGGCCGCGCATGATGAGTTCGCCGATTTCCGTGGTGGTGAGTTCGCGCTCGGTGGCTTCCTGGACCACGCCTTCGATTTCGTCCACGATGGCTTCCAGCTTGGGCGTGGGTACCGGGCGCTTTTCGCAAGCTTTTAGCAAGCCCTGCAAAATTTTCTGGCGTTCAAAGCGCTCGCGGCGGCCATCTTTTTTG
>DATFYV010000257.1:0-2375 GCA_035314845.1 Candidatus Acidiferrum sp. | reverse complement strand
TCCTTCGCGCACCCGGCATCGCACCGCGGTGAGCGCCGACGGGAAACTTCTCGGCGGCGAGATTGATTTTGTGATTGATGGTGGAGCGTACGCCACCTTGTCATCGGTCGTTTTGTCGCGCGGCACGATTCATGCCGGCGGTCCTTACTATTGGCCCAGTGTGCGCATCCGCGGGAAAGCGGTGGCGACGAATGCCCCGCCACACGGTGCGTTTCGAGGATTTGGCGCTCCGCAGAGCCTGTTTGCCATGGAACGGCACATGGACCGCATCGCCCAGGTTGTCGGCCTGAGCCCCGACGAAATTCGCCGCCGCAACTTTCTACGGCCCGGGCAGACCACTACCACGCAGCAGAAGGTCAGCGACGAAGTAAATTTGGAATCTTTGCTGAATCGCGCGCTGCAGCTTTCGGACTACCATGCCAAGCGGAAGCGCTTTGCGGCGGAAAATGCTTCTTGCGCGGCGACCAAAAAAGGCGTGGGGATCGCGGCGTTTCTGCACGGCGCGGGCTTTACCGGCTCCGGCGAGCGTTATCTCGATTCGGTAGCCGGCGTCGAAGGTTGCGCCGACGGCACGGTGCGAGTGTTAGTCTCCAGCACAGAATTCGGTCAGGGCACCAACACCGTCCTCTGCCAAATCGCCGCCGAAACGCTGCATGTTCCGTATGAAAGCGTGGCGATCGCACAACCCGACACCACCAAAGTTCCCAACAGCGGCCCCACGGTCGCGTCGCGCACCGTGATGGTCGTGGGCAAGCTCGTGCATTCCGCCGCGCTGGGCCTGAAGCAAACGCTGGTGGGTGCAGGGCTGCTCGTCGAATCCTATTCGCCAGAACAATTTCGCGCCGCCTGCGCCGAATACGTTTCCGTCCGGGGCGCGCTGAAATCCTATGCTCGCTACCAGGCCCCCTCGGATGTCTACTGGGACGATGAAAAATATCGCGGCGAAGCCTATGCCACCTACGCCTGGGCCGTTTATGTCGCCGAGATCGCCGTTGATCTCCCGACGTGCAGCGTCACCATCAGCGATTTTGTGGCGCTGCAGGAAGTTGGCAGGGTGTTGCATCCCATTCTTGCCGAGGGCCAAATCGTCGGCGGTGTGGCGCAGGCCATTGGCTACGCGCTGTACGAAAAAGTTGTTTGGGACCGGGGCCGCATGCGCAACAACCAGATAACCAACTACATCATGCCCACATCGAGCGATTTGCCGCCGATTCGCGTTTTCTTCGAGGAGTTCGGCAATCCGCACGGCGCTTATGGCGCGAAAGGTATCGGAGAACTGCCCATGGATGGTCCGGCGCCGGCAATCCTCAATGCCGTGGAAGATGCCACGGGCGTGCGTTGCAACGCCATTCCTATGTTGCCCGAGGATCTCTTTCTAGCGATGAGACCTGAGAACGAACCTCTCGTCGGAGTTCCCGAGGCCCCGGCACGATGAGTTCTTCCGCCGAGCGCGGCACAAAGTGCGATGTGACGTTCAACGTGAACGGGGAGCAGCGAACCGTTTCCGTGTATCCCATGGAGCGCTTGCTGGATGTGTTGCGCAACGACTTGCTGCTGACTGGCGCGAAGGAGGGTTGCGGAGAAGGCGAATGCGGCTCGTGTGCGATGCTGATGGATGGCATTCTGGTGAACAGTTGTCTCGTGCCGGTGCTGCAAGCCAGCGGCGCGAGCATTACTACCATTGAAGGTCTGGCTCAGCATGGACAGCTGCATCCGATTCAGCAGGCCTTCCTCGATTGCGGCGGCGCGCAATGCGGTATTTGCACTCCGGGAATGATTCTGGCAACCGTAGAATTGTTGGGCAAAAATCCCGCGCCAACCCTTGACGAAATTCGCGAAGGCCTATCCGGCAATCTCTGCCGCTGTACTGGCTACATGCAAATCTTCAAGGCCGTAGCCGACTCCGCGCAGAGGATCGCCGCGCAAAGGACCGCCGCGCAATGAGGTCCGATCCCGCAGACTACCAACTCGTGGCCCCGCGCACCTTGCAAGACGCCGTTGCGCTGCTGGCCGGTGAACCCGGCGCGTGGCTGCCGATTGCGGGCGGCACGGATGTGATGGTTCTGTACGGCGCGGGAAAATTGCCGGCGCGAAATTTGGTCAGCCTAGCGCAACTGCGGGAATTGCATGGCATCGCGGAATTCGCGGATGAAATTTCCGTCGGTGCGGCGTGCACGTATACGGAGTTGCGCAGCCATCCGGTCATTGGGCGGGAATTTCCCATGTTGGCGAGCGCCGCTTCCTGGACCGGGGGCATCGCCAACCAGAACCGCGGCACGCTGGGCGGCAACATTGCCAATGCTTCGCCCGCCGCCGACTCGCTTCCCGCGCTGCTGGCTTACGACGCCGAGTTGCTGCTTACCTCCGTGCGCGGC
>DATFYV010000256.1:0-3728 GCA_035314845.1 Candidatus Acidiferrum sp. | reverse complement strand
GAGTTGCTGGTCAGTGAGTTGGCGTGTTTGTGCTTGCGCTCCGCGTCCCATGGGAAGCTCCTTTGGTGCTTAGGAATTTAGTTGGTGCTACAGCTAGAGTGGTGCAACGACGAAGTAGTGGTGCGAAGAAGTCGTGTGGAGTGCGGGCGCCGGGCTCCCGCTGTTGCGACTGTGGCCGGTTGGCAGCTGCGAAAGCGGCAGCTGGGCTGCCCCTCGCGCGAAGCGCTCGGGGTAAACCGCACTCCACGGGAGTATGGGGCTAATCGTGAGCGGTTTGGCGCTCTCGGTGTTCGTGCAGCTCGCGGGAATATTTTCGCTTGTCCGAGAAGCCGCGCCAGATCATATAGGCGACGCACAAGAAAAAAATCAACCAGAAAAGGTAGCTCATGGCATTCCCATTCTTACGCCGATCTCTATTAACAGCAAGCCGAATAAGGCGATGCCGATGGCAATGAGCCAATCGATGAAGTTTACGCGCCCGGCGCGCAACAGAGTGTCTAAAGGTGCGAAAACGAACAACAGAATGCCAATATCGCGGATCGCTTCGGCCCACAGTTCGTATCGTGCTTTGGCCACGGCAGGGATTTGTATCCTGAATCAGTTACATTGTCCAGTACTTACCCTTGCAGTTATATTGGCGGGGTGAGTTTGCGGCAGTAGGGCGTCCAGGTGTCGTCGCGCTGCCAGCCTAGGCGCGCGAGGCGCTGACCGAATTTTTTGGCGATGGGCGGGGGGAGCCAGGCGTGGACGTCTTCGAGGCCGCGGCGCCAGGCGTCTTGTTCGGCGGCGGCGTGTAACGTCAGCAGGGCGCGCCAGCGCTCTAGCGGCGTGCCTGCGTTGGGATCGAGGAGCAAGTAGGCTTCGGCGGTTAGGCGGAGGAGGGCTGCGCCGATCAATCTCGCACTTCCCTGCTGCGCGTTTGCGTGCGGGTCGCCAAGTGCGCCGATCGGGAGACTCTTCCAGGGCGAAGCGGCGTTCCCAGGAACCGACGGATCTTCGTCCGTGAGTACCAGCTTGGTTACGAACAGCGGGTTGCGCAGATCTGGCAAGGCATAGTCGAAGCCTTGTGCGGCATGAATGGCGCGCAGGGCTTGGTTGTCGTTTTCCTGGTATTCGCGGATGGGCATGGATCTGATTCGTCGCGCGGTTAGGGCTTTGGGCCCGGTGTCACGTGTCCTCACGCGATGCCGCCGCAACAGCTTCGCAGATTACGCCCGGGCAAGCTGGGGCGCAGCATGCTGCGCCCGTACAACAGACGGAACCGCCGCAGCGATGGGCTGGAGCGGCGGCCATAACTCGGCGGCTACAAAATTGTGGGGCGGGTGATGCGGGCGCCGGAGTTGGTGCCGAAGCCGTTGCCGCCGCGGAGGAGGCCGTTGGGTAGCGCGCCGCTGCCGCTGCTGGGGAGCGGAGCTGGGCCGGCGCTGCCGCCGCCTAGTACCGCGGTGGGCGGCGCGCCGAAGGTGACGGGCTGCGACGGGAGCGAGCCGACGTATTGCGAATAGGCGCGCCAATAGAGGGTTTGATTGCCGAGCTGAGTATAAAGATTGCGCGAAGCGCCCAGGAAATAGACGCGTGGGGCGCCGAATGCGGGGGTGGTGTCGGACTCGGCGAAGTAGAAGAGGCCGGGGCGTGTTTGTGACGGGTCGGTGATGGCGATGTCGAACCAGCCGTTGGCGGCTTGCACCGTGACGGAGGCGATGGGCGGTGGCGCGGGCGACGGAGTGCTGGAGTCCACGCCGGCGCTTTGGCTGGCGGCGTTTACGGCGGCGACAATTTTGGTGAGCGTTTCGTAGAGGTACGGATCGCGGTCTTTGAGCGGGGCGATTTGGGCGACGGTTAGCATGAGTTCAACTATCTTCCGCGGGAGATGTCGTTGACAGAATATACAGGACAAGATAGCTTCTCGACATGACTTGGCAGCTATTTTGCGAAATCAATCGCAGCCTTTTTCCATGGCCCGAAAAGCCGTGGAGAATTACATTTTGGAAGGCGGCTGCCTGGTTGGTGGCAACGTGTGGCCTGGTGGGCGCCTATTATCACGCTCCGGATGCCGCCGTACATCGGCTGATCACGGCATTGGTTAATTTTCCCGCGCTGAAATCGGAAGATGCAATCCTCAGCTGGGATCATGGCAACCACACGCTGCTGCGCGCGGGCACGGCACTGTTGCTGTTCGGATTGGTATATGCCGGGGCCTTCAGTATTGCCGCGCAGGAGCATTTGGATTACCGCGAGAAACTGGCGCGCAAACTGGGGCTGAAATTCCTCAGCGTGCGACGCGACCACGAGATCCTGAATTTGGCCGGCGATTGCCGTACAGCCAGCACGGAGGATTTTGCCGTAGGTGGCTTGCACTTGTCGCACGTCGACCGGCATCTGCAACTCACTACTAAAACGGTGTGGGTAAGAAGACCCGGAGTTTTTGTAGAAGGGCTATCCGAAACCACCTGGATCCTGGACGTGGAAGACGATGGACCGCGCCGCGCTTACATTTTGAATTTTATTCCGCCGCTGCATGACACAAAACAAACGGTGCGGTTGAGAATCACGGACGACATTCCGCGCCTATTCTTTATGTTTGAGGAAGATACGCCGCAACACGATATTTTCGAAAGCCGGGTGGAAACTATATCGTGGCTAGTCATCGAACCGATTGATTGCCTGGAATTATCGGTGACTTTTCCGCACGATTATCAAGTGGGTGGCCAGTCGCAGTTTAGCGTGCGCTATAGAACCTCGCGAACCATCCATGAAGACGAAGAAAGCCGACTGCGGAACAGTGCGTCGCTAACTTCTCAAGTATTTAATGGGAGGCAAACACTGAAACTACGAGTTGGACAGCCAGTGATAGGGCTGCAATACTACCTGTACTGGGAGACCCCGAAACGTCCAACCGAGCAAAAGGCTTAGCTGAGAGCGCCGCCGCTGATTGTACCCTGCATAGTCCTGGCTCCTGAAAAACAGCACTTCTGACC
This sequence comes from Candidatus Acidiferrum sp., assembly GCA_035314845.1. GTDB lineage: Bacteria > Acidobacteriota > Terriglobia > Acidiferrales > UBA7541 > Acidiferrum. The sequence goes on along the minus strand of DATFYV010000256.1, from coordinate 750 downwards.
CAGCTAGAATACCCCGGTTGGCATTGGCATGCAAGAGCAATCTCAGTGTGCTGCGTATGTCTAAGAAATTGCGTTGATTAGCCTCAATTCCCGCCACGGACTGGGGCCCAGGGATCGATGCGGACGCTGGGGTTGAATTTTTGCAGGCGGAACCAGGCGCCAGATTGGGTGGTGCCTACTTGGAAGGCTACGCGTTCGCCTAGAACATTTATGGGTAGCTCCAGATCTTTCTGGCTTGGGGAGCTTAGCGGCAGCGGTTGCTGGGCTTGGGGGTTGCTCTCGGAGTTGACGAACGTCGTGAGCGCTAAGTTCCCAGCTCCTTCCACGTACATGGTTAGGTAGCTGAAGAGTTTGCGGTGCGCGCCGAGGCCTAGGGATTGTTCCACGGCGCGTTCTGGGAAGAAGTGTGTGGTGTAGTACGACGGGATGGCGGTGCCGTCGTCGGAATATTGTGTGTCACCTAACTGATAGATCTTCCCCGTTGGCCCTGCGCCGCCTACGCCTGGTGTGCCGCCGCCCATGGCCACTACGGCGGTGCCGTTGATGCGCTCGATGATGGCGCAGGAATTGGCGGCGATGGTCCACGGCGACCATTTGCGGGTTTTGTCCGTGGCGGTTTTGCGGCCGGTGTAGGTGATGTTGATGGGCGGACGAGTGGCGAGATCGTCGGCGGAATCAAGGTCGCGATAATCGAGCATCAGAATCTTGTTGGGCGTGGTGGCGGTGCCTAGCGGGGCGCCCACGAAAATG
>DATFYV010000255.1:0-6934 GCA_035314845.1 Candidatus Acidiferrum sp. | reverse complement strand
GGCGCGGAAGCCGCGGGCTTGGCGCGATATTTGGCGAGCGATTCGCCGGGGAGCACAATGGGTTCCTCGATGGGATCGTTGGGAGCGGAGGGGGAGCTGAAACGGGTGCTCTCGCGGCGCGGTTCGTTGCCACGCGGTTCGAAACCGCGCGAGCCGCCACGGTAGGAGCCACCGCGGGATTGATCGCCGCGTCCTTGGTCACCACGCCCTTGATCGCCGCCGCGCCCTTGTTCACCCCCGCGATAGTCGCGGCCACGAGGCTCGAAATTTCCAGGTTCGCGGGAGTCGGACGGGCTGTCGCTTTGCGGGGAAGCGTATTTGGACGGGGGAAGGGTGCGACCCGGTCCGGCGTTCTGCGGAGGGGCGTTGCGCGGGCCGTTGCCTGGGGCGCGATCGCTGCCGCCACGACGTCTGCCACCGCGACGACCCCAACGGCCGCCACGTCCGCGATCCCCGCCGCGATCTACACCACGGTCGCCGCCATTTGGTCCGCGGCCGCCGCGATCGCCACCTCTATTATCTGCGCCTCTATCCGCACCCCGGCCGAAGTTTTGGCCGCCGCGGTCGCTGCGACCGCTGGAGGGATAGTTCTGCGTGGGATTGTAGTGGGGCGAAAAATTCTGCGGAGCGGAGGCATTGGATTCGGGTTGCCGCTCGTCGGCGGGATCCGCGTGGAGATCGCCATGCGCGTCGCCATGGACATCGACGTGATGCTCGGCGGAAATTTCGCCTAGGGAGGGAGGCTGCAGTTCGGAATCGTGCTCGGGCAGCTCTTCAGGAGACAGCGAGCCTTCGCCGCCGGAGAAATGCTCAATGGGGGCCACGTCTTGCAGGTGCTCGAGTTCGTGGGGTGCGAGGGGAATTTCCTCGTGATCGATGTGCGCGGCGTGCAGGGTTTCGCCGGGGAGCAGTTCGATGGTGGAAGCTGCCGGGGCGAGGGCCTGAGGGGCCGCGGCCGGAGCGTCGTGCGCGTGGCCGTGATCGTAGTCCTCAAGATTTTCGAAGACGTCGCTGACGTACAGGAACGCGTCGCCGTCGAGGCCGATTTCCACGAAGGCAGACTGCATGCCGGGGAGGACGCGGGTGACTTTACCTTTATAGATGCTGCCAACGAGGGCGAACTCTTTTTCGCGCTCGATGTAAATTTCTACTAACTGACCTTCTTCCATAATCGCGACGCGGCGTTCGTGTGAGCCTGCGGCGATAACCAGTTCTTTAGACATGAAAACTCCTTCTGTGCAGTCCGGGCAAAGCCGGGACCGTCTTTTTGAGGGGACGCGGTGCGTCCGCCCCTTGGTATTTGCTGTGCGGCACCGGCTGTGCCGGCGCCTGCACGCATCGCCGCGAGCGTAAGCCCGTCAGAGGTCCGTACCAGATGGAAATGTTTCGTGGAAAGCGAAACACGCGCGGGGCACACCTGTAGCGAGGTGGCTCTGCGGTCGAAGCGTGAGGGAAGCTGAATCCTCCGGCTATCGAGGCTGGTCCGTTGCCGGGAAGCTGCCGGGCAAACGGCGGACGATGCTGTCCTGCTTGTTGAAATCTTTCTTACCTGCGACTGCCGAGCAGTCGGCTTAACTTTGTTGCCGGTGCGGCCCAGTGAAGCAGCTCGGGCACGTCACGCGGACTGGCGGCCGGCTCAGTTAACGAAGCGGCGGAGCCGTACATTCATGACTAAACCAATCGCCAGAAAAACAAACAGCGTGGCGGAACCGCCGTAACTCATCAAGGGTAACGGAATTCCGGTAACCGGCATAGCGCCGATAACCATGGCCACGTTTACTAAAACATGGAAACCCAGCGCCGCAGCCACGCCCATGACCAGAAACATTCCCGCGCGATCTTTCGCGCGTTGTGCATTCTGCACCAAGCGAAGCAAAAGCGCCATATACAGTCCCAAGGCTAAGAGCACGCCTTTGAATCCCTGTTCTTCCGCCCACGCCGACATGATGAAATCCGAATATCGGACGGGGATGTAGCCCAGTTGATTCTGACTGCCATTTCCAAAACCTTTGCCCCAGAAGCCGCCGGAGCCCACGGCAATTTTCGACTGCAGCAACTGATAGCCGGAGCCCTTGGCATCGTCTTCGGGATGCAGGAAAGAAGTGATCCGCTCGCGCTGATACGGCTTCAAAATATGCTTACTGACGGGCGGGAAAAAAACACTTCCTACCAACAATACACCTGCCAGCGAAATAATGGCAGCATGTTGCCATTGCAGACCGGCGAGAAAAGCACCCACGACCAGCAAAGGCATTAAGACTAGCGCGGTACCCAGATCGGGTTGCTTGAGAATCAAGCCTAACGGTAACCCTACGAGCAGGCCGGCTTTGATTAAATCGCGCAGCGAGAGCTCGTCGGACTGGACCTCGGCGAAGAACCTTGCTAGCACTATGATTATAATCAATTTTACCAGTTCTGACACCTGGAGAAATTCGCCCAGCACGGGGAGCCAGCGCTTGGCACCAAAGCGGGTGTGGCCGAAGGCCAGGACAGCCACGAGGGCTACCACTCCGATTAGATACAGAATCGGGGCTTGATCGAGGATGAGGTGGTAATCCAGGCGAGAGAGGGCGAACATCAGCACCAGGCCAACGCCCAGCCAGCGGACCTGTTTCATGTGCATGCCGGCTAGGGCGCTGCCATGGGTGGCGGAATAGATCTCGATGACCCCGAGGGCGCAGATGGCGGCCAGGATGGCCAGCAGCCACCAATCGTAATCGCGGGTTCCGGGTGCGTCTTTCAAGCTGCGTTCCTTCCGTCTTCAATGAAACTGCAAAGTTGTCGTGCTAGTGCGGCGCGACCACGCTGGCGACGCGTGCGGGCACGGGTTTCGCGGAATCCTCGGGCTTGGCGGCGGGTTCAGGAGCCGTTTTGACAGCAGGCTTACCGCCATCGCCGTCGAGATCGTGGTGCTCGAGCTCCACGGTGTATTGGCCATTATTCTTCTTGGCTTTTTTGTCGTAGTAGGTCTTGATGATGTCGCGGACCACTGGGCCGGAAGCTTCGCCACCGTGCTGGCCGCTTTCCTGGACGAGAACGGCGACCACGATTTCGGGATTGCGCTTGGGGGCGTAGCCGACGAACCAGGCGTTATCTTCGAACTTTTTCTGCTTGGCGAGACGATCGCGCGTGGAGTAGCCGATGACTTGAGCGGTGCCGGATTTGCCGCTCAATTCGACGCCCGTCAATTTCAAGTGGCCGCCGGTGCCGCCGGGTTCGTTGATCACGCCATACATGGCGTCGGTGATTTTCTCGATGGTGGGTTCGGAAATGGCGAAGCGCTCTTCGCCGACGTTTTGCGCGTCTTTCAGCATATGCGGTTGTTTGAAGACACCGCCGGAGGCGATGCCGCCGATGGTGCGCGCCAGTTGGAGAGGCGTGGTGGTAACCGCGCCTTGGCCGGTCGACACGGAGATCGTTTCACCGGCATACCACTTGCGGTGAAATGTTTTTTCCACCCATTCGGGCGAGGGCATGAGTCCGGGCTCTTCGGATGGGAGGTCAATGCCCGTTTTGTGGCCGATGCCGAGTTTTTTGGCGTAATAAGCCAGGCGGTCGATGCCCAGCCTCATGCCCACATTGTAGAAAAAGACATCGCAGGATTTGAGGATGGCGTCATGCAAGTTAGTGACGCCATGCGATTTTGCACCGGTTTTCGCGAAGTACACCCAGCATTTGAACTGACGGCCGTAGAAGGTGGCGTAGCCCGGGCAAAAGGTGGTGAAGCTTTCCGGCGGTACCTTGTCCTCCAGCATGGCGGTGGCGGTGATAATTTTGAAAACCGAGCCCGGCGCCAGTTGCGCTTGAATGGCGCGATTTAGCAAGGGATGCAAGGGATCTTCGTTTAGGCGCTTCCACTCTTCTTTCGAGACTTGTACGGCGAAATCGTTGGGGTCGGGAGTGGGGCGGCTGACCATGGCGAGGACTTCGCCGGTGCGGGGATCGAGGGCCACTACTGCGCCGGGGCGTTGGCCGAGAGACTGCTCGGCGATCTGCTGCAAATCGTAGTCGATGGTCAGCGTGATTTGCTTGCCGGGAATAGCCTCCTGGGTGGAGAGGCGGCCAACTTCCTTACCGACGCTGTTGACGATGACACGGCGCATGCCGTCGGTGCCCATGAGCATGTCGTTGTATTGCTTCTCGATGCCAGTTTTTCCCGCGAAGTCGCCGGGGCGGAGTTTGCCGTCGCTGGCTTCGATTTGCTGCTCGCTGACTTCACCAACGTAGCCGGAGGCATGACCCATGAAGCCGTCGGGCAAATAACGGCGGCGGTGGACCATGAGCATTTCGAGCAGAGGGATATCGGCGCGGTGCGATTCGATGAAAGCCACGTCGGCCTTGGTAGCCTCAGGCTTAATGACGATGGGCTGAAATTTTGGCAAGGCTTTGGTGTTGTTGAGTTGGTCGTGCAGCTCGTCGAGCGAAATGCCGAGGCCGTCGGCGATGGCGGGAAGATTTTTTTCGACCAGCGCGGCATCGTCGCGAAGGAGCAGGACGCTGAAGCTCGGATAGTTGTCAACCAGCACGCGGCCATCGCGGTCGAGCATGCGGCCGCGGGGCGCGATGATGGGAATGGAGCGCACGCGGTTGCGTTCGGCCATCACGCCGTAGCGGTCGGAGTCGATGACCTGCAGCTTCCAGAAACCGAGCAGCAGCACTCCGATCATGCCGACGATGATGTAGGAGACGATCGCCAGCCGTCCTTGCGGCAGCCGATTGTCGTTGCGAAACCAGATGGACACGAAAACTCCGCGCTTTCTCTTGCGTGCGCTCGCTAGCTAGCCAAAAGTCAGGGCCGGGTGGGCCCGCTCCGTTACCGCGCAGAAACGCCGGCGTTCAAAAAACCGTACAGCTCCGAACCCCACGTCAATTGCGAAATATCGACGAAAAACTAGAGCGAATAATTCCCGCGAGAAAGCCCCGAAAATGCGCCGCCTGACGTGGTCCGCAGCGTGCGGCCAAGTCTTTTTAAAGCTAACACCACGGTACGGGGGTCGCAAGTCGTACGCCGGGACAGGTTCCAAGTGGTCACCCTGCGAACACTCCGGAACAAGGGGACCGTTCCTCAGGGATAATGATTTATGGAAGGAACGGGCACTGGAGCGAGACTAATCATTGTGTGCGGGTTGCCGGGCTCGGGCAAGACCACACTTGCCAGGGCGCTGGAAAGCAGGCTCCGCGCGGTTCGTTTTTCTCCCGATGAGTGGATGGATGCTCTTGCACTAGACCTGTGGGATGAAGAAAAGCGCGGCAAGATCGAGGCACTGCAATGGGAACTTGGTCAAAAACTTCTTGCGTACGGCCTCACGATCATCATCGAATGGGGCACCTGGGCAAGGGCCGAACGGGATACCTTGCGGCTCGGAGCCCGAGCCCTTGGCGCTGCTGTGGAGTTGCATTATGTCTCTGCGCCCGCGGATGTCCTCTTCGACAGGATTCAACGGCGAAGCGTGGAGAAGCCACCCATAGAGCGAGGCGCACTGTCCCGGTGGTTCGAGTTATTCCAAGCGCCGACGCCTGAGGAAATGGCACTCTTCGACAAGCCTCTAGTTACAGACCCTGCCGCTAGTTGAGACTTACTTACCAGCCTCGCGACGTGCAACTTGCTCTATGTTTCGCGGGCACGTTATCGTAGAGAGCTATTTTCGGCTCATGGAAACCCGCATACCACAGTTGGCGCATCTCGCGTTCGTTGGAATGTCCGGAACGGGCAAGACGTTTTGGTCCAGACGGCTAGCGGAGACCGGGCACCGCATCGTTTCTTGCGACGATCTTATCGGGCGGCGGCTGGCGGAACATCTGCCGAATGGGGATCGCGCGGGGATCAATGATTTGGCGGCGTGGATGGGTTGGCCGGATAGTCCCAGCTATGCTCCCCGGGAAGCGCAATATTTGGCGGAAGAGATTGGCGCGCTCGACGAGGTGCTGAGCGAGGTGGAGCGCCAGCCGCAGAATTCGCTGATTCTGGACACAACTGGCAGTGTGATTTACACCGGCAACCATTTGCTGTTGCGCATGCGGCGCCGCATGACGGTGGTTTATTTTGCGGCTTCGCGCGCGGAGGAGCAGTTATTGATCGAGCGGTATTTGAGCGATCCGAAGCCGGTATTGTGGCGCGGGGCGTTTCAGGCCAAGGCTGGAGAGACGCCGCATGATACCGTGGCGCGATGTTATCCGGCGCTGATCGCGGCGCGACGGCGGAGCTATGAGGCGCTGGCGCACGCCACGCTGCAGGTCGCCGATTTGCGGGAAGCTTCCTACGATACGGAAATGTTTTTGGCGGAGATTCGGCGGCAGGTTTTGCGCTAGCGTGCGCTTCAGACTCCATGGTGTTTTCGAGCTAAATCCTTAAGCCTGTGCAAACTGGGGCGCAGTTCCGCCCATGGGGACGCCCTACAAGGGGATTTCGAGATGGTTACGACGGTCAGATGAGATACCGCAGTACTACGGGAAAAGCACCACTGACGTCGCTGCGCGGCGCGGTGTTGCGCGGACTGGCGCCTGACGGCGGACTGTATATGCCCGCGGAAATTGCGCGGCATTCGCCGGAGGAACTGGAAGAATTTCGCGGCTTGCCGTTTACCGAGGTGTGCTTCCGTGTGGCGCGGCCGTTTGCGGGCGCGGAGCTGCCAGAAGAAGTGTTGTGGCAGATCGTGAGCGAGTCCATCAATTTTCCCGTGAAGCTGGTGTCGCTCACGCCGGGTTTGCACGTGCTGGAGCTGTTTCATGGGCCGACGCTGGCGTTTAAGGACTTCGGCGCGCGCTTTATGGCGCGGCTGCTGGGTTATTTCGTGCGCGGGGAAGCGAAGCAGTTGACCGTGTTGGTAGCCACTTCGGGGGATACGGGAAGCGCGGTGGCGCACGGTTTTCTGGGCGTGCCGGGGATTCGCGTGGTGATTCTGTATCCTTCGAAGCGCATCAGCGAGGCGCAGGA
>DATFYV010000254.1:0-8092 GCA_035314845.1 Candidatus Acidiferrum sp. | reverse complement strand
GTTTGCACCGCGGGGCGATGGTAGTTGGGGCCGACCATGCAGCCGCCGGCGAGACTGGCTGCCAGGAAGATGGAAAGCAACGGCCGCGCCGTCCTCGCAAATGTCTTCAGGAATAGCCGCGCTGCTTTTTGGCGAGAGCTGGAGGCCATCTCAGTCTCCCTCCGCTGGAGCGGGCGTGGCCGGCAAGGCTCCCGCAGCGTGTTCCTGACTGGCGCCGGACCATTTTTCAACCAGGTAAAAGATGCCGGGGACGAAGAAGATTCCGATTAGGCTGGCGGCCAGCATTCCGCCGATGACCGTCGTGCCCATGATTTGGCGGGCTACGGCGCCGGCGCCGGTGGCGGTCCAGAGGGGCACGCAACCAAGAATGAAGGCGAAGGAGGTCATCAGGATGGGACGGAGACGGAGCCGGGCGCCTTCGAGCGCGGCGTCGGCTAACGGCTTGCCTTTCTCGAATTCGTCCTTGGCGAACTCCACGATCAAGATGGCGTTTTTGGCGGCCAGGCCGATGAGCATGACCAGACCGATTTGCGAGTAGATATCGGTTTCGATCTGCACCAGGTAAGGCGGGAGGAATGCGCGGAGCACCACGCGGCGCAGCAGGAGAATGGCGAAGGCTCCGAAAACTGCCACGGGGGTGCTTAGTAGGACGCTGAAGGGCAGGGTCCAGCTTTCGTAGAGCGCGGCCAGAATCAAAAAGACGAAGAGGAGGGATAGCCCGAAGATCACCGAGGGGGGAACGCCTTCGCGGGCTTTTTGCTCCTGGAAGGAGATGCCGGAATAGTCGAAGCCCATTTCGCGCGGCATGGTCTGTTTGAAGACGTCTTCGAGGGCGGCGGTGGCCTGGTCGGCGCTGTAGCCGGGTGCGGCGCTGCCGTTGAGCTGCGCGGAGCGATATTCGTTGAAACGCAAAGTGAACTCCGGGCCGAGGCGCGGTTTTATTCTGGTAAGCGTGGAGAGCGGGACGTTCTCGCCCTTGTTGTTGCGAACGTAGAATTGGCCTACGTTTTCTGCTTTGGCGCGGTCTTCGCCTTCGGCTTCGATGTACACCTGCCACTGGCGGCCGAAGCGATTGAAATAGTTGACGAAATAGCCGCCCATAAAGGTCTGGATGGTGCGGTAGACGTCGTTGAGGGCCACGCCCTGCTTCAGCACTTTGTCGCGGTCGACCTCGACGAACTGCTGTGGGACGCTGGCGAGAAAGGTGGTGCTGAGGCTGGCGATTTCTGGGCGCTTGCGGGCCGCCTCCATAAAGGTACTGAGGTTCTTGGCCAGGAATTGGATGTCGCCGCCGGAGCGGTCTTCGAGAATGAAGGTGAATCCGCCGGCGGTGCCGACACCGGGAATGGCGGGCGGGGAAAATCCGAAGGCTACTGCGGTGGGGAGTTTGCTTAGTTGCTGGTTGAGGTGGGCCTTGATGGTTTGAAATTGTTCGTCTTTGGTCTTGCGGTCGTCCCAAGGCTTAAAGGTTACGAAGAAGGTGGAGTTGTAGGTCGTGCGCACGAAACTGAGCAGGCTGAAGCCCACGAAGCAGGTGACGTGCTGTACGCCGGGCGTGTTCATGAGAGTTTTTTCCACGTCCTCGGTGACGGCTCTGGTGCGTTCGAGCGAAGCGCCATTGGGAAGCTGCACGTTGACGTAGAAGTAGCCCTGGTCTTCATCGGGAAGAAAACTGGAGGGGATGCGACTGGCGAAGAAGCCGCCCGCTACGCAAAATACCAGGAGTAACACAACCACCACGGCGGTCTTCTTGACCAGCACGGCGCTCCAACGCACATAGCCTTCGGTGGCGCGTTCGAAGAGCCGGTTAAACCAATTGAAAAATCGCTGCAGGAGGCCAGTGCTCGCGGTTTTTGGCTTGAGGAGCAGGGCCGCGAGGGCGGGGCTGAGGGTGAGCGCGTTGAACGCGGACAGCAGCACGGAGATGGCGATGGTGACGGCGAATTGCTGATAGAGCTTGCCGGTGATTCCGGGGATAAAGGCAGTGGGCACAAAGACGGCGGAGAGGACCAGAGCGATGCCGACGACGGGGCCGGAGAGTTCGTCCATGGCTTGGAGCGCGGCGTCTTTTGGCGTGAGGCCTTCTTCGATGTGGCGCTCCACGCCCTCGACGACGACGATGGCGTCATCGACGACAAGGCCGATGGCCAGTACGAGACCGAAGAGCGAGAGCGTGTTGATGGAGAAGCCGAACACCGGGAAGAGTACGAAAGTGCCGATCAGCGAGACGGGCACGGCGAGGAGCGGAATCAAGGTGGCGCGCCAGCCTTGCAAGAAGAGGTAAACCACCAAAATTACCAACGCGAGCGCGATTAGAAGGGTTACGACGATTTCCTTCATGCCCTGCGTAACGGCGCGGGTGGTGTCCAGGGCGACGACGTAGTCCAGGTCTTCGGGGAAGCGCTGCTTCAACTTTTGCATCAGCTGGTTGACGCCGGCGGCGGCTTCGACAGCGTTGGAACCGGGCAACTGGTAGGTGGCAATGACCGCGCTGGGTTTGCCGTTGTAACGACCGGCGACACTGTAGTCCTGGGAACCGAGTTCGATGCGGGCGACGTCGCGGACTCGGACGATGCCGCCGTCGGGGGTTTCGCGGACGACGATGGCGCCAAATTCTTCCGGCGAGATGAGGCGCCCTTGCGCGAGAACCGAATAGGTAAATTCCTGACCTTTGGGGGCGGGCTCGCCCCCGGCCTTGCCGGCGGGGTTCACGGTGTTTTGCGCTTGAATGGCGCTGACGATATCCGTGACGGTGATGCCCAGTTTGGCGAGCTGGTCGGGCTTGACCCACATGCGCATGGCGTATTGCCCGGCACCGAAAACCTGCACGTTGCCGATGCCCTTGGAACGCAGGAGGGGGTCGGTGAGATTGATGTAGGCGTAGTTGGCCAAAAAGTTGGCGTCGTAGGTGCCGTGCGGGGAGTAGATGGCGATCAACGTGAGCGGGGCGGTAACGGATTTACGAACGGTGACGCCGTAGTTGGTGACGTCCACGGGAAGCTGGGAAGCAGCGAGCGTTTCGCGGCTTTGCGCCAGAACGTAGTCGGTGTTGGGATCGGTTTTGGCGTCGAAGTCCACAATCAGGCTGGTGGTGGAGTTGCCGGTGGCGTTCAGCGAATACATGTAATTCATGTTGTCCACGCCATTCATTTGTTGCTCGATGGGCGTGGCCACGGCTTGCTCAAGGGTCTGTGCGTCGGCGCCGACGTAGGTGGCGAGGACCTGAATCTCTGGTGGGACGATGTTGGGAAATTGCGCCACGGGCAGACTAAGGATGGTGATGGCGCCAACAATGACCATGACGATGGCGATGACCATCGCAACAATCGGACGATTGATGAAGAATTTGGACATGATCCTAGCGGTCCTTTGCCTGCGCTACAAACGGCTTGGGGTTTACCTGCGCGCCGGCGCGGACCTTCTGAACGCCTTCGGCGACCACTTTTTCGCCCGGTTTCAGGCCGTCGGAAATGACCCAGTCCGATCCGGTGCGGTCACCTACCGTAACGGTGCGAATATCGACCTTGTTGTCCCGGCCGACGACGGCAACCTGGTAGCCACCCTGCAATTCCGTCAAGGCGCGCTGAGGAACCAGCAGGGCGTTCTGTTGGAGGCGAATGACGGCGCGAACTTTGCCATAACCGCCGGGCCGCAGGATATTGCCCGGATTGGGAAATAGCCCAGCAATGCGTATAGCGCCGGTGCCCACGTCGACTTGGCGGTCAGCAAAATAAAAAGTGCCTTCATGGGGGTAGGTTGAGCCGTCGGCCAAGATCAGTTGCAGGCGCAGATTCCGATCGGCCTCCAGGCGGGTAACCTCCGTGGGGAAGCGTCTTCGCCAAGCCAAGTACTGCGGCTCGCCGACGGTAAAATAAACTTTGATGGGGTCAACGGTGGAAACGGAAGTTACCGGCCCGCTGCTGAGATTGACCAGCGCGCCGACCTGCAGCTGGGCTTGGCCGGCGATGCCATCGATGGGCGAAATAAGCCGGGTAAAATCGAGATTGATCTGGGCGGTTTCGACCGCTGCTTCGCTGGTTTTGATTTGTGCTTGGGCAGTGGCTACCGTGGCTTTGGCAGCCAGGTTGTTCTGTACGGCGTTATCGAGATCTTGCTGACTCGCAGCCTGTTCTCTGACTAGCGGGGTGTAGCGCTCGACGTCCAATTGCGTTCGGCCTTGCACGGCCTGAGCGTTGGCTAGCAAAGCCTTGGCTTGCGCCAGCTGTCCTTCGGCTTGATCGAGCGTGGCTTGAAATGGGCGCGGGTCAATTTCGAACAGCAACTGGCCCTTCTTGACGAAAGCGCCTTCCTGGTAGCCCTGGTGGAGGAGGTAGCCGGTGACTTGGGCGCGGACGTCGGCGTTGGTGAGTCCGTCCAGCGTGCCGATCCACTCGCCATAAATCGGAACATCCTTTTGCTCAACTTGCACGACCTCGACATCCGTCGGTGCGCCGGGCTGTGCGCCGGCTACATGCTTTGGACGTACCGCTCCAATGATCAGGCCGATGACGACGAGGCCCACCGCGCCGCCGATCCAGAATTTGTATTTCGCGAGCATGTCGACGTTCCCTCTCCGACTCCGCGCTGAAGCCTGTAGCTGCGCGGGTGATGCGAAGACCTAGGCTTCCAGCAAAACTACATCATCAAGCGGGTGATGCTCCGGCGAAAGCGCGGAAACCGACAGTTGCAAATCGGAGGTAGACGTGCACTCGATTGCCAGGTGGTTACCCGCGCCAACGCCGCTTGCAGAAGCAAGGATCGCCGGTATGGATGCGCAAGGAGCACCCATCGGCACAGTAATTCTTTCCGTCGGCGGTAAGGTCTTTGCTTCGAGCGGACCGGAGGGATCCTGCTTACGGCGTACGCTGGCCGGGCTGAGCCCAACACCCACAAAGGCAATGCAAGGCGTGCAAGGCGGAGGCTAGCCGGAGTAGCCTTCTTTTTCTGGGTAGAGGAGTTCGGTGAAACGGGGATCTTCCTGGAGGAAAGCGAAGTCTTCGTCGTTCCGGGCGTGGAAACGGTTCTCGCTCTTAAGTTCGATGGCCACTTTCAGGTTGGCCATGGCGGAATCGGCTTCGCCGGTGAGGCAATCGAGCGCAGCCATAGCGTAATGGATGTGATCGGCTTTGGGAGCGGCTTTCCGGGCTTTATTTAAGCTTTCGCGGGCATCGTCCCAGCGGCCAATATTCATCATGGCCACGCCGCGCTGGTAATGTTCCTCGGCGGTGCGGGGATTTTGCTCGGCCACGGGCTTCATGCGCTGCTCGGCGATTTTGATGTGCATGCGGGCGCGGTCGATCAGTTCCTTACTGGGGCCTTCGAGAACTCTTTCGAGTTCCTGCTTGGCTTTGGCAAACTTTTGCTGGTGGAAGAGTTGCAAAGCCTCATCGTAAAGTTTCAGCTGGGCTTGGACGCGGGGGTCGACCATCTCCACGCCGCCGCGCTGTGGCGGATGGGGTGGCGGTAAAGTCCTTTTTTTCATTGGTTTAGCTTCGCTTCGGGAGGAGTGTTTGGAGCGCTCAGAGGCGCCCGAAGAGGGTTTATGGACTTTAGCCATGTGCGGGATGCTAGCAGAGCCGTTAACGCGCGTCAATTCAGGCAAAAAGTGGCGTGGAGTGGCACGGAAGATGCGAAGAGGCCAGAAAATGGAAGTTCCGCCCGCAGCGGGCTAGCCATCACCGATGAAAACAGGCGGTGCCAACGCGGAAGGCGGGGTGGAGAAGCGGAAATCGCACCCGTTACCTACGAGTGCCACGGGACAAAAATAACCCGCCCAGAAACTGGCAATCTCGCAGAAACTAGAATGCGATGCTTTGCAGGTGACGTGCGTGCTCCAGAACGCTGGTCCGCGCCGCGCGCCTGTGCTATAAAATTCAGGCCGAGATCGAGCTGACCTTAAGTGCCTTTCATAAATTTTCCCGCGCGCGAAATCAATTGCAAGCTGGTGTACTACGGTCCAGGTCTGGGCGGGAAGACCGCCAACCTGCAGTGGATCTACGATCACACGGGGCAAAACCAAAAAGGCAAGATGGTTTCGCTGGCGACAGAGACAGACCGCACGCTGTTCTTTGATTTTTTGCCGCTGGATTTGGGAACGGTGCGCGGGTTCAAAACGCGCTTTCATTTATATACCGTGCCTGGGCAGGTGTTCTATGAGGCCAGCCGCAAGCTGATTTTGAAGGGCGCGGATGGCGTGGCGTTCGTGGCGGATTCGCAGGAAGAGCGCCTGGATGCGAATTTCGAGACCATGGAAAACCTGCAGGAGCATCTAAAGGAGCACAAGCTGGATTTTGCGACGATTCCTTATGTGCTGCAATTGAACAAGCGGGATTTGCCCAACGCCATGCCGGTGGAGGAGTTGACGAAGCAGTTGCAAAAAAAGGGCGAGCCGGTGATTGAGGGTGTGGCGGTGACGGGTCAGGGCGTGTTTGAGACGCTGAAGGAATTGGCGAAGATGGTGTTGTCGGAGCTAAAGAAGAGCGGATAAGTTTAGTCTGCGGAAATTACGTTCTTAGGATCCTCCTCAGGGTAGTGCCTTCCAAACTCTTTGACTAGAAATGATCGTGGCAGCTGCGCCCGGTCGCGCTGGTACCATTCCCGAAGGCTTGTAGGTCACGTACGGCAAGAGCGCACGGGCAGGCGTGGCTGCGCCACTGAGAAACTAAAATTTTTTGAGGGCTTGGGCCTCGGTTTCGAAGGTGGGAATGGCGTCGACGAGACGCGTGACGGTTAGGGAGTCGCGAACGCGGCCCGGGCCGCAGACCAAGTGCAGGGAGCCTTTTTCGCGAGCCAGGCCGATGGCTACGCGGACCAGCGTGGAGATGCCGGAGCTGTCAATCTGTGTGACGTGGTTGAGGATCACCACGACTTTGCGGACGCCGCGGCGGACGATGGTGTTTAACGCTTCGTGGAGCTGCTCGGCGGATTCGCCGATGGCTAGTCGGCCGTGGACGTCGACAATGGAGATTTCGCCTTGGTCGCGGACATCGATTTCCATGGGGTTATGATCGGTCATGGCTTTTTAAGGTTCGGGGAATAACCGCCAGCCAGCCTCCTGTTTTCGCCGCCAACGACGTCCCGTGGGGGTCCCCTCGGGCCGGTGGCACATTATACGCTGGCGGGCGTAGTAGACAAGATAAGTACAGAAGATTGCGACTCCGCGGGAGCGGCGAAGGGGCAAACGCCCGCGAGCGCTGGGCAGAGGCCGCAAGAAACCCCGCCAACGGGCAACGATAGATTGCAGAAAGCACGCGAGATAGGTTCCCGGCCATCACTAAAACAGATACTCGCGATGCAAAGTTCAATCCTCGGTGACGCGCCGCGATGGGTATAATTTCACCCACGCCATGGCATGTCCCACCGAAAAGAGCTGCGCACAACAGTGGAGCGGAGAACTATGAAGAGCAAGATGGGTAAGTGTTGCTTCCTTTTATTTGTAGTGCTGGGAACAACGGCGCTTCCCCAGGTTTCTCTGTACGCGCAGCAGGTCCCCTCTTCGGCCACGTCCCCCGCCGCCCCCGAATCCGCCCGCGAGAATTCCAAGGCTCTTGACGAAAAATTGTTGCAGCTCGATCAACGCGTGACCGCGGCGCAGTCTTCCGCGGACAACGCCTGGATGCTGGTGAGCGCGGCGCTGGTATTAATGATGACCGGGCCGGGCCTGGCGCTCTTCTACGGTGGCCTGGTGCGCCGCAAAAACGCGCTGGCGATCATGATGCAGAGTTTCGCCATGATGGGGCTGATTACCGTGATGTGGGCCCTGGTGGGCTATAGCCTATGCTTTGGCGGCAGTGGACCCATCATTGGAGACTTCGGCCACGCGCTTCTGCGCGGCGTCGGCGCGGATCCCAACGCCGACTACGCGGGAACCATTCCGCAGACGACGTTCATGGTGTACCAGTTGATGTTCGCAATCATTACGCCAGCGCTGATTACCGGCGCGACGGCGGAGCGGCTGAAATTCAGCGGGACGGCATTGTTCTTGGGATTATGGTTTTTGGTGGTATACGCGCCGCTGGCGCATATGGTGTGGGGCAAGGGCGGATTCCTGAACGCCAGCCTGGGCGGAAAATTTCCCACGCTGGATTTTGCC
>DATFYV010000253.1:0-6222 GCA_035314845.1 Candidatus Acidiferrum sp. | reverse complement strand
CGCCAGGCTATCCGCGGCCTTCATCAGCGCCACGAAGACGTGGTCTTCGAGGGGCACGGTGTGGCAGGAATCTTGGGTGCGGGTGCTCACGACGTTTACATTAGTCGTTGTAACGACTGTTGTCAAGAGGAAAATGTCAAGCTTTCTGGCCTGTGGAAATCTGGATTGCCGATGCGAGTGCCCTCCGAGAAAAGCGCCCGCCTCCCTTCCTGCGTCAAGGCAAGCAGAAGGCGGTCCGCTACTTGCGCAGGGGGCGGATCTGGAGCTGGCTGATGAAGCTGTTGGGGGCTTGCGTAACGATGGTTTCCACGGCGTGGGCTACGTCTTCCGCGTGCAGGGCGTTAGGCTTCTCCTGAGGACTCCTCCCGGAAAATTCCGTGGCCACGCTTCCCGGGCAAACCGAACTGACGCGTATGCCATGCGCGCGCAAGTCCTCGGCCATGCACGCGGTGAGGCCTTGCAATCCCCACTTGGAAGCGCAATACAGGCCGCCGCCCGCGAAGGCGTTCAGCCCCGCCAGCGAACTGATGTTGATGATGTCGCCAAATCCGCGATGCATCATCCCGGGAGCCACAGCGCGCGACACCAGGAATACGCTTTTCAGATTGGTGTCGAGAACGCGGTCCCAATCGGCCTCCGATTGCTCCAACGCCGGGCCGAAGAGGCCCACGCCGGCGTTGTTGACCAGGATGGCGATGGGGCCGATGGCGGCTTGGGTATGGGCCACCAAGGCGGCCACCTCGGAAGCGCAGGTAACGTCGGAACTTTCCGCGTGCACTGGTGTCTTAATGGAGTGGAGGACTGCGCGTGTTTCCTCGAGCGCCGCGCGATCGCGGCCGGAGATGGCCACCGCTGCGCCCAAATTCGCCAGGCGGATGGCGATGGCACGGCCGATGCCACGGCTGCCGCCGGTGACCAAAGCGGACTTGCCGAGGAGTGGTTTGGCGGGTGAGGAGCCTGATGCGTTGCGCTCATTCGTTTCGTTTATCGGTGTCATGAGAAATCTTCCTCGTGCAGACCACGGTTTTTGTGCGACACTCATCGTACCATCGGCGGTTTTTGCAGAGCCTTGGACACGCGGCAGGGTGAAATGACGCAAGTTCGGGGAAGAACCAAACCACAAATACGGTGTTTCCAGTATGTTTGCGGCTTGCGAAGTCCCCGCGCTTTTCCCTATACTTCCAAGGTTTCCTGAACGCGGGTGGTTCGCGCGCGGCGCGACCCGGGGACGCGCAATTTTCCAGACACAAGTGAAAATTCGAGGAGAGTGGGAATGAGAGTAAGCGGAAAATTCGGGAGCTTTGCTGCGATGGTCGCGGCGCTATGCCTGGGTGTATCGGGACTACTGCTCGCGGGTGCGCCGATGGCCGCGGGACAGGATGCCAATCCCAACGCCGGAGCCAGCAAGCAGCCGTACACCATGGCGGAGTACAACGCCTACACCGCGGCTGCCAGCGAGAAGAATCCCGCCAGCCAGATCAAGCTGCTCGATGATTTTGTTTCCAAGTATCCGAATTCCGCGCTGCTCATTTATATTTATCCCCTGTACTACCAGGCGTATTTCGCGCAGAAGAACTATCCCAGTGCCATCCAGTACGCGGACAAGACCACCGCTTTGGGCGATAAGCTGGACGCCACCGCAAAGTACAGCGCGCTGTACGCGCACGCCGCAGCCTACAATGCGTACGTAACGGAAAATAAACAGGCCGCGCAGGATCCGGCCCTGGCAAAAGCCGGCCAAGCTGCGGCGGAAGGCGCGATCAAGGCTTTGGACGCGCTGAAAAAACCGGACGGCGTCACCGATGACGCCTTCAATACCCAGAAAAAGCAGTTGCAGATATTTCTCTACGGGATCGCCGCACAGGCTGCGATGGTGCAGAAGGATTATGCCGACGCCATCACCGACTACAAGGCGGATCTGGCGCTGAAGCCGGACGACGCGATTGTAGAGTACAACCTCGGTAAAGCGGAGCTGGCCATGACGCCTCCGCAAACTCTGGATGGCTTCTGGTCTATCGCGCGGGGTGCGGGTTCCAAGACCGCGACAGCACAACAGGCCAACTCCCTGAAGACTTACTTGCGCAAATTGCTGGCTAATTATCAGCAGGCCGCATGCGACAATTTGACCGACGCGGAGCTGAATGAACTGCTAACCCTGGCGGCGGCTTCCGAGACTCGCCCGGACAGCTACAAACTCCCGAGCGCCGCGGATCTGGACGCCGCGCGGAAAGAGATGACCATCGCGTCAGTGATTACGGACTTGAAGGCCGGCGGGGACAAGGGCAAAGTGACCTGGCTGGCCTCCTGCGGATTGGAATTTCCCGACGTGCCGGGGAAAATTATTGACGTGACGCCGGGTGCGGACTTGACGCAATTGAAGGTGGCGTTCGTGACCAGCGATGCGGAGTTTGACGCAGCGACGACGCCAAACATGGATGTGAAGATTGTTGGTCAGCCGGATGCGGCGCGCCTGGAGAAAGATAACGCGGTGCGGTTTACGGCTACGCTGACTTCCTATGATCCCGATCCAGCCTTCATGCTGCATTGGGAAAAAGGCAAAGCCAACGAGGAAGATATTCCCAAGGAAAAGGGCAAGAAGCCGGTGAAGCGCACGCCCGCGAAGAAGCCCAGCTGAACATTCGGGGTAAAAAAAACTAAAAGGCTCCGCGGTCTTGCCCGGGAGCCTTTTTTTGTAACCGACGCCTTCTTAGGTGGGCGGTCCATGCTCCGATGGACTATCGCGAACGCTTGCGGTGGTGTCCGTTGTGATCCAGCTTATACTCTTCAATCTTGCGGCTGAGGGTGTTGCGGTGCATTCCCAGTTGCTCGGCGGCGCGCGATTGGTTGCCGCGCGTGCCATCCAGAACTTTTTTGATGAAGCGCTTTTCGAACTCACCCACGGCCTCGTCGAAAAGAATTCCGTCCTCCACCATTTGCACTACCAAGCCTTCCAATTGATCCTTCACGTCGCCACGCTCCGCAAAATGCTTTGTTGCTGTGCTTTCTTCTTGGGATGAACCGCTTGGGGTCTAGTTGAGTTCGCGCCCCGTGAGGATCCGATAGGCCTCGCGGTACTTGTTGCGCGTTGCGGCGACCACCTCCGCGGGTAACTCCGGCCCGGGCGGGGTTTTGGGCCAGTGGATGCTTTCGAGGTAATCGCGAACAAATTGTTTGTCGTACGAGGGCTGCGGGCCGCCGGGTTTAAAGAGGGCAGCGGGCCAAAAGCGCGAGGAATCGGGCGTCAGCGCTTCGTCGATCCAGATTAATTCGTTGTTGAGCATGCCAAACTCAAACTTTGTATCGGCCAGGATCACGCCGCGCGGTTCGGCGTGAGCTCTGGCGCGCTTGTAAATTTCGATGCTGACGGCGCGGACGCGCTCCGCGAGTTCCCTTCCGATGACCACCGCAGTTTGCTCAAATGAAATATTTTCGTCGTGTCCGGAGGTGGCTTTGGAGGCGGGCGTGAAAATTGGTTCGGGCAGGTGGTCGGATTCGCGCAAGTCGGGCGGCAGCGCGATGCCGCAGATTTTCCCCGTAGCTTGATATTCTTTCCAGCCGGAACCGGAGAGGTAGCCGCGCACCACGCATTCGATAGGCAGCGGTTGCGTTTTGCGGACGACCATGGAACGGCCCGCGAGTTCGTCCTGATAAGCATCGAAGGGCGTCGGAAAATCAGTGGCGCTCACGACATGATTGGGAATCACGTCGCGCAACAGCGCAAACCAAAAAAGCGAGAGCTGTGTGAGTACGCGGCCTTTATCGGGAATGGGCGTCGGGAGAATTACGTCGAACGCGGACAGGCGATCGGTGGCCACAATGAGCAACTTGTCGCCAAGGTCGTAGATGTCGCGGACCTTTCCCCGCGCCACGGGCGTGAGGCCCGCGAAATGGGTTTCGCGAATCGTAGTTGTCGACGGACTTGCGGACACGAAATACTTCCCCTGACCGAACGACGCATTCTATCGCACAGGGATGCGAAGTCCAACCGTGGCGCGGTGGAAAACAGTGGAAGAAAATTTTACACAAATACGCTGTTGCGCGGAACGCCGCACGCGTGTATGCGACGCGCTGCGATCTCGTCGCGGCGAATTTTTAGATTCGCAGAACTTCTCACGACGACGCACGCGTTTCGTAAAGCGGCAGCTAGGCCGCGGAGGCTGCGGCTTGGCGTTGCTTGGGCGCGGGAGATTCTTCGCCTTCCCAGCGGACGCTAACGAGTTTTGAGACACCGGGTTCCTGCATTGTAACGCCGTAGAGCACGTTGCCGATTTCCATGGTCTTGCGGTTGTGGGTGACTACGATGAACTGCGTCTGGCTGCTCATCTCGGTGATGAGACGCGTGAAGCGGCCGACGTTGGCTTCGTCCAGCGGGGCGTCAACTTCGTCCAGGATGCAGAAAGGGCTGGGCTGATAGCGGAAGATGGCGATGAGCAACGCGAGGGCGGCCATGGCTTTTTCTCCGCCGCTGAGCAGCAACACGTTTTGCAGGCGCTTGCCCGGAGGTGATGCCACCACGTCGATGCCTGCGTCGCCGGAGCTGTCCGGTTCGGTGAGGCGCATTTCCGCCATGCCGCCGCCGAAGATGGTGTGGAAGGCGGCGGAGAAGTTGGCGTTGATGGCGTTGAATGCCTGCTCGAATTTTTCTTTAGAGATTAGATCGAGCTCGGCGATGGCTTGCTGGGTGTCGGCGATGGACTGAATCAAGTCCTGGCGCTCACGGTTCATGAAGGTGAAGCGCTGCTCGCACTCGTTGAACTCTTCGAGGGCCATCATGTTGACCGCGCCCATCGATTCGATGCGCTGCTTCATTTCGCGGTAGTTGGCTTCCGCGACGGCGAGTTCCTCGCCGGACATGAAGGCCGATTCCGTGGCGATTAAATCTTCGGGCTGGGCGTTGACTTCGGCCATGCAGGTTTCACGCAAGTGCGCACGGTCGGAGTCGTTCTTGGCGCGCGCGATTTCCGATTGGTTGCGCAGCTCGCGGACCTCTTGCAGCGTCTGGCGCGCCATGCGCAGGTGATCATCCAGGCGGGCCACGCTGGTACGCGCCGCATCCCATTCCTGTTCCAGTTCACGCTGGCGAATTTCCAGGCGCAGTTTTTCGCCGCGCAGGCCTTCGAGTTGCAGTTGCAGCTCTTCGTTTTGCTTGGCGAGAGCGGCGGTTTCGTCGCCGATGGAGAGCTCCTGCTGGCGCAGGGCGCTTTCGCGTCGCTCCAGTTCCGCGCGTTCCTGATCGAGACGCGCTGCGAGGGATTCGGCGGAAGAAAGACGCTCGTGCATGGCGGCCAGTTCGGCGCGCCCGGCAGCTAGCTCGTCCTGTTCGGTTCGTACCGAGCCGCGCAGTTGCGTCAACTCTTCGGTGAGGCGCGCGGTCTCTGTTTCCGCTTCGGCGCGCGTGGCGGCGGCGCTGACGTGCTCGATTTGCGCGCGCTGGGCGCGGGTGCGGGCGCTTTCCACGTCCTGGCGGATGCGGGTTAGATCACCCTGGCACACGGTCAGGTCAAGACCGAGGCGCGCGAGCGAACTTTGCATTTGCTCGTGGCGCATCTTCGCAGAGATGACCTGGCGCTCCACGTCGCGCTGCTCGCCGTGGACCTTATCGAGCGCTTCTTCCGTTTCGGCGATTTCCGCAGCGATGTTTTGCAGCATGGTCTGCTTGCCGGACATTTCGTTTTCCAGTTGCATCAGCTCGGCGTCGAGCGCGCGCAGTTCCCTCTTCATTCCGAGCGGGCCGGATTCGTCGGGGCGCCCGCCGGTAACCATACGGCCTTGATAGCACGTGCCATCCGGCGTGACGAAGGCGTATTGCGCGTTTTCGCGTGCCAGTTTTTCTGCGGCGGTCGCGCTTTCCGTCAGATACGCGGAGCGCAAGCGCGGCAAAAACTGTTTGGCGGCGGCGCCCAGCGGTTCGCGAAATTCCACAATTTTATCGAGGCGGGAGATGACGCCGTCTTCGGCGCGGAAATGCACGATGGGTTCATATTCCGCGAGGCGCAGGTTGCGCAGGGAATCGACGAAGAAGGTGGCGCGTCCGCCCACTTCGTCGCGCAGCATGGAGACGCCGGCGCGAGCGTGGTCGTAGGTTTCCACCACCACGAACTCGAGCTCCTCGCGCAAAAACTGCTCCAACGCCGCTTCGTGCTGCTCTTCCACTTCGGCGTAGTCGGCCAGCACGCCCACGGCGCGGAAGCCTTCGCCGGCGCCGCGCTCGTTGGCGGCGAA
>DATFYV010000252.1:0-6139 GCA_035314845.1 Candidatus Acidiferrum sp. | reverse complement strand
TTCGCGGATGTGACACATGGGTACGACGATCTGGCCGGCTACGTCACCGGGACTGCGAGCTTTGGCGGAACCATCGGGCGTTACGCCAACCGCATCGCGCATGGGGAGTTTGCGCTGGACGGCGTGAAATATACACTGGCGAAAAATAATGGCGAAAACACCCTGCATGGCGGGGTCATCGGCTTCAACAAGGTGTTCTGGGAGGCAAAGGATGTGACCGGGAGCGGTCCAGCGTCATTGCAGCTGGATTATTTGAGTAAAGACGGCGAAGAGGGTTTTCCCGGAAATCTGCGGGTGCGGGTGGTGTTCACACTGACGGATGCGAACGAGCTGCGGATGGCCTACAGCGCGACGACAGACAAGAAAACCGTGGTGAATTTGACCAATCACGCGTATTTCAACCTGGCCGGAAGCGGGACGATCCTAGACGAAGAATTGACGCTTGCGGCGGATAGGTTTACACCCGTTGATCCGGGACTCATCCCCACGGGTGAATTGCGCCCGGTGGCCGGCACAGCATTCGACTTTCGCAAGCCCACAGTGGTTGGTTCGCGCATCGATAGCGACGAGGAGCAGATAAAACTCGGCCACGGTTACGATCACAATTGGGTTCTGAACAGCAAGGGGAGCGCGAAACCCACACTGGCTGCCACGGTAGGCGATCCCAAGTCCGGCCGAAAACTGGAAGTGTGGACTACCGAGCCGGGAATCCAGTTCTATACGGCAAATTTTTTGGATGGCTCGATACACGGTAAGGGCGGCACGGCTTACCAGCGGCGTTCGGCGCTGTGCCTGGAAACCCAGCACTTTCCCGACTCGCCGAATCATCCCAGCTTTCCCAGCACGGAGTTGGTCCCTGAGAAAACATTTTCTTCCGAGACGATCTATAAATTCTTGACAGAATAACCCCACGTGGGGGATGGAAAACTCCCTCTTGCGAGGGAAAGCAGCTGAGTTAGCATGTGCCATGCAATTTCGCTTCCGCAGGCTGTTGCTCACGTCCGGCAACTTGTTTCTGTTGCTTGCGTTTAGTTCCACGCCCTCCGGCGGGGATGTTTTAAGAACCGAGCGATCGTCGCCAACCCCGGGCAAAATACAATTACGAGAGAGGCGCAGTTCGCCGCTCGATCTCGAAATCGGCGGAAATTTGGCGGGCTTGCCCGCCGGCACGGCGCGCTACCTGCGCCGTGAAGATTTGCTGGCACTGCCGCAAGAAACCTTTACGGTTAGTGACGACCACAATTTCTCCTCCCCAACGCAAGTCAGCGGCGTGCAGCTGGAAGAGCTGCTGCGACAATTGAGCGCGAATCCGCAGTCGGACTTGGTGGTGGCTGTTTGCGACGATTTGTATCGCGCGCATTATCCGCAGGCCTACCTTGCGGGGCACCATCCGGTACTGGCACTGCTCATCAACGGCAAAGAACCAAAGGATTGGCCAAAGGATTCCGAGGGTTTCGGATTGGACTTGGGGCCTTATCTGATCTCGCAGCCGGCGTTCGCACCGAGTTATGAGGTGCTTGGACATGCGGAACAGCCACAAATTCCCTGGGGCGTGGTGCGCCTGGAGTTTCGCGATCAACATGCGGTGTTCGCAGCCATTCAACCGCGCGGCGCGCAGGCGAAGGACGCCGAGGTACAAAATGGCTACCGGCTTGCCGGACAAAATTGTTTCCGCTGTCACAACAGCGGCGCGGAGGGCGGCGAGAAAGCGGGGCATCCGTGGCTGGTGCTGGCGGCGTGGGCCACTGCGGCGCCGGACTATTTTACGGGGTATGTTCGCAATCCAAAGTCGCGGAACGCCCATTCCCAAATGCCCGGCAACCCAGACTACGATGACACCACCATGCGCGCCCTGATCGCCTATTTCCGGACGTTTGCGGCGCAGGCCAATCCGTGATCTTGCGCGCCGCAAAAACCGCGCTGATATTCGCCGTGGCGCTGTTCTACGCCTTCGTGGTGTTCGATAACATCACGGACTACAACTCCAACTATCAGTTTGTCCGCCACGTGCTGATGATGGATTCCACCTTCCCGGGGAACCAAGGCATGTGGCGCGCGATCCATTCGCCGGTAGCACACACAGCCTTTTATCTGTCGATCATCGCGTGGGAATTTACCACCATGCTGCTCTGTTTCTGGGGCGCCATTCGCATGGCGTTCGCCGTGCGACACAATTCCCAGATGTTTCGCCAGGCCAAGAACCCCGCGATCGCCGGACTCACGCTAGGTCTGCTGATGTGGCTGGTGGCCTTCCTCGACGTCGGAGAGGGCTGGTTTTTGATGTGGCAATCAAAAACGTGGAATGGCCAGGAGCCCGCGTTTCGGATGTTTACGGTTGTGGGTATCGTGCTGCTGTTACTGGTGCAGCCCGACGCGGAGGATCCAGTCTGAGGAGTGCGAGCTGCTGGGTTAGAAGCGAAAGACTTGCATCAGGAAGCCAGCGAGCGCGCCGCCAATCAGGGGTCCCACCACGGGGATTCCCGCGTAACCCCAGTCCGAAGCGCCTTTTCCAGCGATGGGCAGCAGACTGTGCGCCAGGCGCGGACCCAAATCACGCGCCGGATTGATGGCGTAACCCGTTGTTCCACCGAGCGACAAGCCAATACCCCAGACTAGACTGGCTACCAGGTAGGTTCCGATCCCGGAACTGAATCCTGCGCCCGCAACGGCCTTGGAGAAAATGGCGCCGATAACGAACACCAGCAGGAACGTGGCAATGATCTCGCTCGTCAGGTTGGCAGCGGCGTTTCGGATTGCCGGACCGGTGCAGAAGCAAGCCAGCTTTAATGCGGGATCGGGCGTTTCTCTCCAATGCGGCAGGTAATGAATCCAGACGAGCAACGCTCCGCAAAAGGCGCCAAGCAACTGCGCAACCACGTAGGGTCCAAACTTGGAGAAATCTCCGGAACGTACCGCGAAGCCCATGGTAACCGCCGGATTCAAATGGGCATCGGAGCTGCCGCAGGCATTGGCGACAAAAACCCCGCACAGCACCGCGAAAGCCCATCCGGCGGTAATTACGATCCATCCGGAATTTTCGGCTTTGGATTTCTTCAGCAACACACCAGCGACTACACCGTCTCCCAAAACAATCATGGTGAAGGTGCCCATGAATTCGCCCAGGACCGCCGCAGGCATAGCCTGTTTACTCTCCCTCATGGCCATCGAAATGGCGTCCGGCCAATAAAAAAGGGCGGTTCGAGGCCGCCCTTCAAAACCACTTCGACTGACTTCGTAAAACCACTTCGGTGACACACCCTGTGACACCGTGAAACTTTTTGGAAAAGGGGACTGGTGCAAAGTCCCCTCTCCTAAATTGACACCCCAAAAGCCATGGATCGGGTCGAGGACCGATCTATAGCCACCCCGGGAAGCCAATCTTGAACTACGGTTGTGCGGGAGGAGTGCAAGCGGTGTGCCAGTGTGGAGTTGGAAGCATGATTGGGGAGAGACAGTTGAAATCAGGATAGTTAGCATCGAAGGAACGATTCGGCAGTGGGGAAATGACCCTAGATTCTACAAAATCTCACAGGTGCGGTCCGGAAGTCCTACAGTCTTTGGGAGAGTTGCGTGCGAAATGTTCGGCAGTGGAAACCAGAATAACGATATTCCTAACAGTGAGTTAGAGCCCCTCTTGCAGGAGGATCAAGCACACCAGACGAAGCAGGGCACGGCCAGCGGATTTACTAAATCGATTAAGCGCCTACGGCGGATTTGAGCGCGGCAGCGATCGATTGGCTGAAGCGCTGTACATCGGCGTCATGCTCGGCCTCAACCATCACCCGGGCTAGGGGTTCGGTGCCCGAATAACGGAGCACAATCCGACCATTGTCCCCGAGTGCTGCCTCAGCCTCCGCAAGAGCTCGGGCGACTTCGGGGAGCGATTCTAACGGGGGCTTGGTCCGGACTCTCACATTGACGATGGTTTGGGGGTAGTCCTTGAAGCCAGTGAGGAGATGCTCGAGCCGGCCACAAAAGGACACCAGCGAGGCGATTTTGATGGCCGTGAGCAGGCCGTCTCCAGCCGGGCTATCTTTTAAGAAAATGATGTGGCCAGATTGTTCGCCGCCGAGGACGCTCCCGGAATTCAGCATCTCCTCAAGGACGTAACGATCACCGACATTGGTGCGCGCAAGAGTAATTCCTTCGCGGGCGAGAATGCGTTCGAGGCCCAGGTTGGACATGGAGGTGGCGACCACGCGGTTGCCGAGAAGCTGATTAAACATTTTGAGATAGCGGGCGGCGGCGAGGAGGATGCCGTCGCCGTTCACGACGCGGCCTGTGTCAGCGACGAACAGGGCGCGGTCCGCGTCGCCATCGAAGGCCACGCCAAGCTGGGCCTTTTCTACTACTACGCGCTCCTGGAGACCCTCGAGATGTAGAGAGCCGCAGTTGGCGTTGATGTTGCGCCCATCTGGGCTGTTGCCAATGGCGGTGACGTTCGCACCGAGGGAGCGAAAAAGCTCCGGGCCCAGTTTATAGGCGGCACCGTTGGCGCAGTCTAGAACGATTCGGAAGTTGGTTAGGTTGGCGCCGGGGATGAGGCGGGATCGAAGAAAATTCAAATATTCGGCATCGAGAGACTCGTCGGGGGTAAGGGTTACGGCGGAAACCTGGGCTGCAATTAGCTCGCCGGATAAATTGCTGGAAGCAAGATGGCGAGCGATATCGGCTTCGATGGTCTCCTCAACGGCGTCGGGGAATTTCATTCCCGCATGGGAAAAGAGTTTTACGCCATTGTCGTGGTACGGATTGTGAGAGGCGGAAATCACCACACCAGCCTGAAAATCGTTTTGACGAACCAGGCAAGCGACCCCAGGGGTAGTGATCACCCCTGCGAAGGCCACCGTTGAGCCGCTCTGCGCGAGGCCCGCGGCGAGAACGGTAGCGATGTGCGAACCAGATTCGCGGGTGTCCGTGCCGATGAGCACGTTAGCGGCACGCTCGGCGTGACGCAAATAGTCGCCAAGGGCGCAACCCGTGGCGAAAAGTGTGCGGTCGTCCAACGGCGCAGTGCCGGGAACGCCGCGGATGCCGTCGGTGCCAAAGAATTGTTTGGGCATGGCGAGAGGCCAGGAGGATTGCAGGAAAAAACAATCGCCCAGGCCAGAAAAAGTGTAGCACAGGGAATTTTGCTGGGGCTGGGTGGGAAGCAGTCAGGTGCCGCACGAGTTGTCAGGCGTCTCGAGGTGGCGCGGTGTGTTACCTTGGAACCCGCAAAGCGGGCAACGAGCAACAGGGATTGCTGGTGCGGCGCGTGACCTGCAGTGTGGTGACAGCATGAGCGTGGAAATTCCGGAAGCACAGGCGGACAAAGTTCGATCCAGCGCGGGGAGCACCAGCCTGCGGATATTGGCGGCTGGCGTAATCATGCTGTTTTTGTATTACGCATCGGGAGTGGTGATCACGCTGCTCTTGTCGATTTTGCTCGCGTACTTTCTGGATCCCGCGGTGGAATTGATGGAGCGGTCGGGTTTGCCGCGCACCATTGCGGCGGTGGTGATGGTGCTGCTCCTGATCGTGGCGCTGCTCGCGGTGGGTTATGGCATGTGGACGCGCACGGCCAATTTCGCCGATAACTGGCCGAAGTATGGCGCGGTGCTGCGTCAGGTAACCAGCAATCTTGAGGCCAAGATAAACGGTTTCGAAGGGCAACTGACACCCCAGCAGGAAGGCGCCAAACCCCCGCCGCCGTCGCAGGGTGAGCCGGGGATGATTCACGGCTTGATCCTGCGCGCGGTAGGCTCCCTTTATGAAGTGATTCTGGAAGTCACCTTCGTGCCGTTCCTGGTGTTTTTCATGCTGGCTGGCAAGAGGGATACATGGCACGCGACGCTGCGATTATTTCCCGCGTCACGACGGACGCAGGTGAAGGAAACGCTGGACGATTTGCGCGCTGTGCTGCGGGATTATCTTGCGGGCATGTGCATTTTGACGCTGATTGTGATCGCCGCAAGCAGCCTCTTTTTCTGGGCGATCGGCCTGGAGTATCCGGTATTGCTGGGCATCGCTTCCGGATTGCTGAACATGGTGCCGTATATCGGCGTGGTGCTGTCGTGGTTGCCGGCATTTTTGCTGGCGCTGGCGAAATATACGACGGTGGGCTGGTTTTTGCTGATCGCGGCGGTCCTTCTGGGGA
>DATFYV010000251.1:0-4169 GCA_035314845.1 Candidatus Acidiferrum sp. | reverse complement strand
GCCGCCTCCTCGTAGCTCAATTCCTGCAGTTCGCATAACACCACCGCCTCGCGAAACTCTTCCGGCAACTCCAAGACCGCGGCGCGAATCTGCGCCGTGCGCTCGCGCTTTTCCGCCCACACCGCGGGAGTCAGCGTATCCTTCAGGATCACGCCCGGGCCGCTGCCATCCTCTTCCTTCTCTTCCAGGGCCACTTCCCGGGGTAGCCGTTCGCGATGCTTCAGGATGCGATTGCGCGCCACGCCGTACAAAAACGCGGAAATCGTTCCCAAGCGGGAGTCGTATTTCTTGGGATCGCGGACGAGGGTCATAAACACGTCCTGCACGATCTCTTCCGCAGCCCACGGACTCCCGGTCATGCGCAACGCAAAACGGTAAATCGCGGCCTGGTGCCGCCGGTAGACCAACGTGAAGGCTTCTTCATCACCCTTGGCCGCGCGCTTCAGCAGTACGTCGTCTGTCGCTTCTTTCAGGATGGTCATCTCTCTACATCAGACGCCGCAACTGCCTTCCACGGGTATATTCCGCACTACCGGGCAAAAAGTTCCCCAGGTTGCTAGTGGGATGATTCGCTCATCGCCGTGCAAGTCTGGACGTATAATTGGCCCAACCGCCCTTGGAGGAACCATGCATGTCCGAAGCCGCCCCAGCACCAGATGAGCAACTCGCACAACTGAAGCAGCGCATGAAAGCCGGCTGGATGGCCGGAGATTTTGGGCAGATTGCCAAAAAGCTGGCCAACGGCGCCGAGGAGTTCATCGCCCGTTTGCACTTGCGGCCCGGGATGAAGGTGCTCGACGTGGCCTGCGGCACGGGCAATCAATCTTTGCCCGCAGCGCGCACCGGCGCCGTGGTAACGGGCGTGGACATCGCCACCAACCTCCTTGCGCAAGCCAGGCAGCGCGCCGCGGATGAGAATTTGAAGATTCAATTTGACGAAGGCGACGCCGAACAGTTGCCTTACGGCGACGCGCAGTTCGACGTGGTGCTGAGCATGTTTGGCGCGATGTTCGCCCCGCGCCCGGAGGTGGTAGCGAAGGAGTTGCAACGCGTGTGTCGCCCTGAGGGGCTGATCGCCATGGCCAACTGGACGCCCGAGAGTTTTGTGGGCAAGTCTTTTCAAGTTAGCGGCAAACACGTGGCGCCACCAGCGAACATTCCGCCACCGGTCTGGTGGGGCAGGGAAGAGGTGGTTCGAGAGCGGTTTGGCTCGGGCGTAGGGTTGCAAATGCAAAAACAAATTGTGCTCTTCGACTTGCCGGACACGAGTCCTGAAGACGCAGTGGATTTCTTCCGGCGGTATTTTGGTCCCACGCAGGTGGCATTTTCGCGTCTCGACCATGAGGGCCAGCGCCGCATGCGGGATGATCTAATCGCATTGTGGAGAGAACACAACATTGGCGACTCCACCCACGTGAAAATTAACGCGGAGTATCTGGAGGTTCACGCCCGCCGTCACTGACTTCGGGGGCTCGTTCAACGTTTAGGTTTTATCGCTAGGCCGGAACATACCCGCGGCGATGCGCGTCACTAGGCTGCGCGGCACCAGCCGCTGCGCCACTACTCCGAATGCGTTTCCCGCTCCGGACACCACGCTGCTCTTGCCCGCCGCCAGCGCCGCTAGCCCAACGCGCGCAACCTTCTCCGCGGTCTCGCGATGCTTTTCCGCAAATTTCAAATGATCCTGTCCGGCGACTTGATGAAACTCCGACTCCGTTGATCCGGGACATAGCGCGCACACCCGAACGCCATGCGGACGCATTTCCTCCGCCAGCCCTTCGGCGAACAATAAATCGAATGCTTTGGTCGCTGCATACACGGAAATGTAAGGCACGGCCTGAAACGAAGCGGTCGACGCCAAGATCAACACATCGCCGCTGCGCTTGGCGACCATGGCCGGCAAATACAAGCGCGTCAAATGCACCACGGCGCTGCAATTTACCTGCACCATGTCCAGCAAGCGTTGTGGCTCCACGTCAACCACTTCACCAAACTGTCCAAAACCCGCATTATTGACCAATAGCTGCACCGCCAGGCCGCGTTCCCGGGTGAAGGCAAAGATCTTTTCCGGGGCATCGGGCTGTGTCAAATCCGCAGCAAACACTTCGGTCTGTACCCCAAATTTCCCGCGCAACTCGCCGGCGAAGGACTCCAGCCGCTCCAGCCGCCGGGCGGTCAAAATCAAATTGGCCCCGCCCGCTGCCAACTCCCGCGCCAAAGCCTGGCCGATACCGGCGCTTGCGCCGGTCACAAGTGCCCATTTTCCACGCCACTCGTAGGTCATCTGCCCATCCTGCTCTTTTGTCGTCAGCCGCCCCGTTAGGCCCTCCGCCCTGATTTCCTACCAAGGCAACCTCAAGACGACTCCCAGCGTGCCACGCGGGACACAATCCCGCAAACCACTTTTGAAGGCCTTCCGGTCCCTAAGTGAGCAAGGCTACTAAAATCAGTTGTTTATCCAGAATTTTGCAGATTAGAGGAATCAGAAGGGCACAGTTGCCGAAACCCGACTAGTTCCCGGCAGGCTCTTCAACCACTTCAATCTCGGCGGGCACCACTTCCACAACGCTAGGAGGCGCATTCCGCGAGGGCATATACCGCGAAACCACACCGCGCACCCGTTCACCCTCGTGTTTTATACGCTCCATCAGGCGGCGCGCCCAAATGAACTCCGCAGCCAGCAAGCTCAGCCCCAGCAGAATTACCAGCCAGCCCGGTCCAGGGGTAACAATCATCACAACGCCTACGGCCAGCAACGTAAATCCTGCCACGATGCGAAAAACCCGGCGTACTTGTTCGACCGTGCGCAGACTCATGGAGTCCTTTTGAGCATTCTCAGTGCCAAACGCCCACCGTCTCTTTTCTTGCCACGAGGCTCAGTCGCAAGCTCCATACGGACGCCAATCCATAAGCATGCCTACGCGGGATGTTTCGCCCCCTGCAGGGGGCCCTCCACCTCAGATGCGGATTCGCGTCGCCGGGGTCACCAACCGAAATCGTCACCCGCGAACTACAATCGCTTACCACCTTCAAGTAGCAACTCACCTCCCAATGGGCACGAATTTGCCGTTCGTGAGGGAGCGTAGCCAAGCGCGGCAAAAACGGCGCTCGGCTTACCCCGCGCCCAGCCCGGATGAGCAAGCGCAACATTGTTGGGGAGACACTACGGCATCGATTTGACGTGGTGCCGGAACGGCACTAAGCTGCGAGCGACAATCGCGATATGACCAAGCAACCCCCCCTCCACCACTGCGAAATTGGCTGCCGCATTCCCAAGGACTATTTCTGGGTGATTGGCTGGGGCGAGAGCGATGTCGGAATTGAGACCGGCTCGTATGACGCTGCCCTGCACATGGCCGGAATCGAGAATTACAACGTAATGCTTTATACCTCCGTGCTGCCACCCGAGGCCAGCGAGCTCCCACATTTGCCGGACATCCACCACGGCTCCGTGCTTGAGGGCATCATCGCTGTTCAGCACACCGATGAGCCGGGAACGCGGATTACGGCCGGTGTGCTCTTGGCCAAAGTCTATCGCAACTCGGACGGCTCGCACCTCGGCGGTTTTGCGTGCGAGTACGCCGGTAACGGATCGCTCGAAGAGGCGGAAGCCAATCTACGGGAAGCGATGCAACAGCTTTTTGCACGGCGCTATAAAACCAAGTTCTATCGACTTGAATTCGGCAAACTGATTGTTCGGACGTCCACGCCAGAAAAACGTTTCGGGACGATTCTTGTGGGTATCGGCTTCGCCAGTTACCTAGTGCCGGTGCTAACGCCCGAAGCGGACGTAACACCGTCACACAAAGACAAGTCGCACGTGAACTACACGACCCGATGAGTACGATCTGACGGACGCGAAAATCTCATGCGGCAACTCGCTCAGCCGATCTTGGACATCAAGGCTTCTAAGTGCAGGAAAATAGAGGAAATGGCGGAGAGGGTGGGATTCGAACCCACGGTACGGTTTCCCGCACGCTCGCTTTCGAGGCGAGTACTTTCAACCGCTCAGTCACCTCTCCGCGGCGGTTACCACTCCATCGTAGCAGAGCGATGCGTTTCCCGGCAATTGGCTGATCATTCTCCGCGCATACCGCTTCGTATTTGCGCTCAAAGGCCGTCCTAGCGCCGGGACGCAAAAAACGCCTGCAGCAGAGCCACAGATTCCT
>DATFYV010000250.1:0-7401 GCA_035314845.1 Candidatus Acidiferrum sp. | reverse complement strand
ATTGCTGATTAGCTTTTGGGTCTCGAAGCGCATCACGCGACCGGTGGAAGAGCTTGCCGATGGCGCGCGCGAAGTCGCCGCCGGGCGCTGGGACACCCACATCCGCGTACGCGGCAGCGATGAGATTGGGCAGCTCGCGGGGGCGTTTAACGACATGACCACCACGCTGGCGGAACAGAAAGAGCGCCTGGTGCAAACCGAACGGGTGGCCGCCTGGCGCGAATTGGCGCGGCGCTTGGCCCACGAACTGCGCAACCCGCTGTTTCCCATGCAGATCACTGTGGAAAATTTGCAGCGCGCGCGGCAGCTTGAAAACAAACAGTTCATGGAAGTTTTTAATGAGTCCACGGCCACGCTGCGCGCGGAACTGGCCAACTTAAACGCCATCGTCGGGCGCTTTAGCGATTTTGCCAAGATGCCCGTGCCGCATTTTTCGCGCGTCAACGTGAATGAAGCGCTGCGCGATGCCGTGCGTTTGTTTGAAGCGCAGTTTCATGCCGTGGGCAAGCCCATCATCGCGCCGGAATTTTTTCTGGCCGAACCATTGCCGGAAATCGATGCCGACGCGGAGATGCTCCATCGCGCGTTCCAGAATTTGGTCCTCAACGCCATGGATGCCATGCCCGCTGGTGGCACACTATCGATGCGCACTCTCGAGCACGACGGCAATGTGCGTATTGAAGTTTCGGACACCGGTAAAGGCTTGACGCCGGAAGAATGCTCGCGCCTGTTTACGCCGTACTACACCACCAAGTCGCAAGGAACCGGGCTCGGACTCGCCATTGTGCAGTCGGTGGTCAGCGATCATCACGGCACGATTTCGGTGGTCAGCGAAGAGGGGCGCGGCGCCACGTTCCGCATTGAGTTGCCGCAGCGCCAGGAAGGCGCTCGGCATCTGGCGACGGAAGCAGCTGCCGCGCCGCACGCCTCGCCGTCGGCCAGCGTCGCGAAGCCGCCCATCGAAGTTGCATGATGTACCGGCCGCCTTCTGCTGGCCCCGAGCTTCGAGGGGAGGCGGGCGCTTTTCTGCGGGGGCAGCTGGAGTTGTTGTAGCAACGCCCTTTGGGGCGTCACGAGGCTGAGTTTGCGAGGAAATAGTCTTGCCGCGTAAAGCGCATCTGCTACTAGTCGACGACGACCCTAATACTTTGGCGTCGCTCTCCCGCGCCTTCCGCATGGCCGGCCACGAAGCCACCGTTTGCGACAACGCCGGGCGCGCGCTCGAATTGCTGCGCACCGAGGCTTTCGATCTGATTTTTTCCGATGTGGTCATGCCGGGAAAAAGCGGCATCGAATTTCTCGAAGACTTGAAAAAGGCCGGCATCGCTACGCCGATCATTTTGATTTCCGGCCAGGCCAACGTAGAAATGGCCGTGCGCGCCACGAAATTAGGCGCGCTGGATTTCCTGGAAAAACCGTTGTCGACGGACAAGCTGCTCGTAACTGTGGATAACGCGTTGCGCTTAACGCGCCTCGAAGACGAGAACCGTGAACTGCGTAGCAAACTGGGCAAGCATGAACTGGTGGGCAGCGGCCCGGCCATGGCGAAATTGCAAGCGCAGATCGCCCGCGTAGGAGCCAGCGAAACGCGCGTCTGCATTCTCGGAGAAACCGGTACCGGCAAAGAATTGGTCGCCCGCGCCATTCACGAAAAATCGCCACGCCGGGAAAATCCCTTCGTCACCTTGAATTGCGCTGCCGTCCCCGCGGAACTGATCGAATCAGAGCTCTTCGGCCATGAAAAGGGCGCGTTCACCGGTGCTGCGGCAAAGCATCTGGGAAAATTTGAACAGGCCGAAGGCGGCACGCTTTTCCTCGATGAAATTGGCGATATGCCCGTGGCTATGCAGGCGAAACTGCTGCGCGTGCTCGAAGAGGGTGAAGTCGAGCGCGTCGGCGGGGACAAAACCATCCGCGTCAACGTCCGCGTGCTGGTGGCCACGCATCGCAACCTGGAAGAGTTGGTCAAGCAAAACGCCTTCCGTCGCGACCTATTCCACCGCATTTACGTATTTCCGCTAATGTTGCCGCCGTTGCGCGAGCGCCCGGAGGATTTTCCGGCACTGGTAGGCCATTTTGCGCGGCAGGTGGCGGCGCAGAACGGCTGGAAAGAAAGAATCTTCGCCGATGCCGCGATTGCCGAGTTGCGCCGCTACTCCTGGCCGGGCAACGTCCGCGAGCTGCGCAACGTGGTCGAGCGCCTGGTGCTGCTCGCCGCGGAAGATACGGTGACTGCGGAAGAGGTGCGCCTGGTGTTGCCGATGTTTGACGAGCGCACAGCCGGCGTCGTTACGCATCTGGCGGGAAATGGCGCGCGGGGCGGCTTGAGCACCAGTGCGGGAACCCTGGCGGAACGCTCCGAAGCCTTCGAGCGCGAAGTCTTAATCGCCGAGATTCGCCGCCACAACTTTCACATGACGAATGTGGCCCGCGCTCTGGGCCTCGAACGCAGCCACCTGTATAAGAAATGCCAGCAATTGGGAATCGATGTACAACTACTGAAGAAGCCCGAATAACCTTCACCAATCGCAATTTCAGCAATAAATCGTCTTAAACCACTGAAAATAAGCGTGCTATAGTTCTTGACAAAATAGCGATTTGTAATAACATTATTGCAATGCGTTATTCGATGTTATTGCGGAGGTGGCTGCCCATGGAACTCCAAACGGAAGATGGCCGATGACCCTCGGCGATAAATTACGGTCCCTGCGCGCGGTCGAGGGTTCCCTGCGCGGCCTGGGCCGTGCGATGACGCAGCAAGAAATGGTGAAGGCCATGAAGCGCGAAGTGGGCAAGAGCGTGAGCCAGGCGTATCTCTCGCAGATTGAGAGTGGCGCCCGGCCGCACCTGACCAACACCACGCAGCAATTGCTGGCGAAATTTTTCCGTGTGTATCCGGGATTTCTTGTCGACGACCCTCCGGGCTACGCACGCGAACTGCAGTCGGAGCTTCGGGTGGTGGACGCCAAGATCGATTCGTGGCTATACGCCGGCGCTTCGCAATTTTCCAGCGATCCGGAACTGCAACGGGCGCTGATTGCTGTAGCCGAGCATAACGATTCGCGGCAGGCGGTCCTGCTCCTGGCGGAGATTTTGCGCGCCCCAGGACTGGCGGAGCGTTTAGCCGATGTTCTGCGGCCCGAAGGGCATCGAAGCGCGCCGAGTCCGGATCCATCGCGGCGCGAACCGCCCGATGCCAAGAGACTGCCGGTGCGTGGCTATTTGAAGAACTAAGTTTGACTGCGAGTTGAAGTGGTTCGCGGGTGACTTATGACGTGGTCTGATTTTTATCTTCTGTGCTTCCTGGTGGGCTTCTCGCTCAGCATTCTGTCGTTTCTGGCGGGAGCGGTGCACATCCACCTGCCGTTCAAGATGCACCTGCCGTTTCATGGCGGTCACGCCGCTGCTGGCCACATTGCTGGCAGCCACATTGGCGCAGGGCACGCTGCGAGCGGACACGCGGGCGGCGGTGCCGTCAAAGGCGGAGCGCGCGGCGGCGGTCACATCTCGTGGTTCAACGCCACCACCGCGATGGCCTTCCTCGCGTGGTTTGGCGGCGTGGGCTACATCCTGTCCACCCATTCGCACCTCGTCGCGGTGGCGTGTCTTGCGTTTGCCACGCTGGCAGGGCTGGCTGCCGGATACATCGTCTTCCGCTTCATGGCCCGCCTGATGCGCGATAGCCAGGGGGAAATGTACGACTGGGACTATCGCCTCGAAGGTGTCGTCGGCACGATCAGCATGCCGATTCGTGAAAAGGGCACCGGCGAAGTGATCTTCGAGCAAGACGGTGCCCGACGCAGTGTGAGCGCGCGGTGCGACAACGGCGCCGCCATCCTAAGGGGCGTCGAGGTCGTAATCGAGCGCTACGAGCATGGCATCGCTTATGTGCGGCCATGGGAGGAGTTCACGAAGTAGCACCGCAGGCATACGCGGGGCGCCTTCGTCAGGGCGCCTGGCGCACGCAGCAAAAGAGTTTCGCGGACTGACGAACGACGCAAACAGTCCGGACGGCGAAAAGAGGAGGTTTTTATGTTCGGGCTATCGACTGATGTGCTGATCATTGCAGGATCTATCGTCCTGGCGATCATCTTGGTGATGGGAACCGTCGCGAAGATGTTCCGCAAAGCGGGACCACATGAAGCGCTAATCGTTTACGGTGCGCGTGGCACCCGCGTCATCCGTGGCGGCGGCACGGTCATTCTGCCGATGATCGAAACGTGCAAGGAACTTTCGCTGGAGCTGATGTCCTTTGACGTGGCTCCACAGCAAAGCTTGTACACCAACCAGGGCGTCGCGGTCACCGTGGAAGCCGTGGCGCAATTGAAAGTGAAGTCCGATCCCATCTCCATCAAGACGGCCGCGGAGCAATTCCTAACCAAGCGCCCGGAGCAGCGGGAAGGTTTGATCCGCCTGGTGATGGAGGGCCATCTGCGCGGCATCATCGGCCAGCTCACCGTCGAGCAGCTGGTGAAAGAGCCGGAAATGGTCGGCGAGCGCATGCGTTCCACGTGCGCCTCGGATATGAACAAAATGGGTCTCGACGTTGTGAGCTTCACCATCAAAGAAGTTCGCGACAAGAACGAATACATCACCAACATGGGGCGCCCGGATATCGCGCGCATCAAGTTGGTAGCGGAAGTAGCCGCTGCCGAAGCCGAACGCGACATCGCCATCAAGCGCGCCGAATCGCAACGCGCCTCCGCGGTAGCCAAAGCGCAAGCTGACCAAGAGCGTGTCTTCGCGGAAACTGCCTCGCTGGCCAAACAAGCCGAAGCCGAGCGCGATCTGGACATCAAGAAAGCCAGCTACTTGGAAATGACCAAGAAAGCCCAGGCCACGGCCGATAAAGCGTATGAGATTGAAACCAACGTGATGCAACAGCAAGTCGTTGCCGAAGCCGTGAAAGTGCAGCAGGTCGAGCGCGAAGCCCAAGTCAAAGTACAAGACGCGGAAATCGCGCGCCGCGAACGCGAACTCATCGCCACCGTGCTCAAGCAAGCCGAAGTCGAGCGCAAGCGTATCGAGACCATCGCCAACGCCGAACGGCAACGCCTTATCAGCGAAGCCGAAGGCCGCGCCTCCGCCATCCGCGCGCAAGGCGAAGCGGAAGCGGAAATTATCTTCAAGAAGGGCGAGGCCGAAGCCAAAGCCATGAACATCAAGGCCGAAGCTTTCCAGGAATACAACCAGGCCGCCATTGTCGACAAACTCTTCACCGGCATGCCGGACATCGTGCGCGCACTCTCCGAGCCGCTCAGCAAAATCGACAAGGTCACCATCGTCTCCACCGGCAACGGCCATTCTGCCGGTGCCCACAAGCTAACGGGAGACATCACTGAAATCGCCGCGCAAGTTCCCGCACTGTTCGAAGCGCTCTCCGGCATGAAAATGTCGGAACTGCTCGGCAAAGTACGCGCCATCGGCGACAAAGCCCCCAAGCCATTGCCGCCAGCCGGCGTGGGAGGCAATTCCTAAACCACTTCCGTCCCGGCAGATCTCGCAAATCTGCCGGGACGCTTCATTCAACTCAATGCACCGTCGTGAGGGAGAAGGACGATGAGCGCGAAGGAAAAGTTGCTGATGCTGGGTGTAGGGCTGGCAATCCTCCTGGGCTTTTTGGGTCACCACTATTGGTCTTGCGCGATCGCCGTTTTGCAGCGAATCGTGGTGTAAGGGCGAATGTAGGCGCCGGACTTCAGTCCGGCTCCCGCGGGATTGGGCTACAAAACGCACCCAACTCCGGTCTCAGGATTTTAGAATTTGTACCACCGAAAGGAGCATCACATGGGCCTATTAGAAAGAGTAAGCACCCTAATCCGTGCAAATCTGAACGACATGATCGATCGCGCAGAGGATCCCGAAAAAATGATCAAGCAAGTGATCGTCGACATGGAAAACCAATACCTGCAGGTGAAAACCCAGGTAGCCGTCTCCATCGCCGACCAGCACATGCTGGAGAAAAAATTCCAGGAGTATCAAAACACCGCGAAAGACTGGATGCGAAAGGCGGAACTAGCCGTGGACAAAAACGAAGACGACCTGGCCCGCGCGGCCATCGAGCGCATGCAAACCGCGCAGCGCATGGCGCAATCTTTCCAGGAACAAGTAAACGACCAGTCCGCCCAGGTAGAAACGCTGAAAACCGCATTGCTGAAACTCGAGCAAAAACTCGACGAAGCCAAGTCCAAGCGCGAACTGCTCATCGCCCGCCATCGCCGCAGCGTAGCCATGAACAAAGCCGCCCGCGCCCAGTCCGAACTAGGCGCGCAATCTAAAGGCGCGGCCTTTGAGCAATTGAAGGATCGCGTTCACCACACCGAAGCCGTGGCCAGCGCGGAACTGGAAATGACCATCGACGACATGGGTGAACGCCTCGTGCGCCTCGAACGCGACACCGAAGTCGAGCGCCTTCTCGCCGAACTAAAAAATCGCCGCCAGCTCACCGCCGGCTCGTAAATGTTCGGCGCATGCAAGGTTGCTTGCGCCATGCGAGAATGCAAGTGTGGATTCTTTACTGGTGGCAGCGCCTACCGCGCTCGCGCTGGCGGCTGGAATCATCGGCTACGGCGCGGCCTATCCCGGCTCGCAATTGTTCGGCCGCAGTGTGCGCCGCACCAACGCCGCCCGCAAACTAGCCATCACCTTTGACGACGGCCCCAACCCGGCGATTACGCCCAAACTCCTCGATCTCTTCGAGCGCCACAGCGGCCACGCCACCTTCTTCCTAATCGGCGATTTTGTGCGCCAATGTCCCGCACTCGCCCGCGAGACCGCCGCCCGCGGCCACTCCCTCGCCAATCACACCCACACCCATCCCAATCTTTTCAAGTGTGGCCCTGCCGAAATTCGCGACCAGCTCCAGCGTTGCAACGACGCCATCGGCGAAATCGCCGCCGTCACGCCCAAATGGTTTCGTCCTCCCTACGGCCTGCGCAACCCCTGGGTCATCCCCGCCGCCAACCGCATGGGCATGCAAGCCGTCATGTGGACGCTTATCGCCTGGGATTGGAAAGCGCAATCCCCAGAATGGCTAATCCCCCGCATGGCCCCCATCGCCAAGCGCGCCCAAGAATCGTCGGCGCGAAGCGCCGCGAACAATACCTCCGCGAACAGCAGCGCCGCCCAAGCCCATGGCGATATCCTCTGCCTCCACGACGGCTTCCACATGCACCTCAACGGCGACCGCCACTGCACCCTCGCCGCCCTCGAGTACTGGATGCCCCGCTGGCGTGACCTGGGCCTCGAATTTGTTACAATCGACCAAGCGGTGCGTCCCCCCGCTCCTTAACTTATGGATGAGCGCTCCTTCTACACCGAAAAAGAAGAAACCCGCAAGATCAAGGTCATTTGCCCCAGCTGCAAGGGCGAATTCGAGCCCCAGGTGCGCTGGAAAGTAGC
>DATFYV010000249.1:0-18324 GCA_035314845.1 Candidatus Acidiferrum sp. | reverse complement strand
GCTGGAATCACCACCACCACTTCCGGTCCGTCTTCTGTCGGCCTCGCTTCTGTTCCCATGTGTTACAACACTCCGCAATTTTTTTTCGCGTCCGCGCAACCTTTTTGGCGCATGCCGCTCTAACTTTCGAACCTCAACTGCCAGCGGCGATGCTATCATGCCCGCTAGCAGCAGGTAGTCGCCGGTGTCGCCAGCCGGCGAGCTGAATTCGCGCCGTCCGTTACCCCGTTTCCCCCGCTCGCGCCGGATTCAGCTTGTCTTCGTCCGCGCCAGTGGTATCATCCGCTGTAGTCCTACTCCGCGCGGCCGTTCTCGTGGCTGAGAACGTAGGGGGAGCCGTGAAGCGCGAAACTGATTCTGGTCGAGGCAAAGTCTCCGGGCCGATTGCCATCCGCTGTCTTCCAATTTTCTTGTTCGCAATCCTCTTTTGCGCTTTATGCGCCCTAGCACAGGCCGACGGCGGCAAACCGCAGCCCGTCCCCTGGCGCGACACGCCCGCGGCCACTCCAGGCGCGGCGTCCACTGCGACGCCCGTCCCGGCGCCTAACGACGCTCCTAAGTCCGTTAGCGACACTCCCAAGGTTCCCGACGACGTCCGTAAAGACACCCCGGCGATCACCGTCAATCCCCGCAAAGGCCTCAAGATGGACGTGGACCTGGCGCTCATCAACGCCACGGTCACCGACCCTTACAACCGTCTCGTGACCGGCCTCGATCCCGACAATTTCCGCATCTTCGAAGACAACATCGAGCAGGAAATCGTGACCTTCTCCGCCGAAGACGTACCCATCTCCATCGGGGTCATTTTCGATTACAGCGGCAGCATGGCCAATAAAGCCGCCAAGGCTCGCGAGGCGGCCATCCAATTTTTCAAAACTGCCAATCCTCAGGACGAATTTTTCCTGGTCAGCTTCAATGAACGCGCCGAACTCACCAGCTCGTTTACCAACAGCGTGGAAGACCTGCAGTCTCACATGCTGCTGACCTCGCCTAAGGGCCGCACTGCGTTACTGGACGCGATCTACCTGGGCCTTAGCGAAATGCGTAGTGCACACAACGCCAAACGCGCCTTGCTCATCCTGTCGGATGGGGGAGATAATCACAGTAGATACAACGAAGGCGATATCAAGCGCCTGGTGAAGGAAGCCGACACCCAGCTCTATGCCATCGGCATCTTTGATCCTGTCGGCTATCGCAATCGCACGCTGGAAGAGGGCAACGGGCCGTCCTTGCTCAGCGAAGTCACGGAACTGACCGGTGGGCGCGTTTTCCCGGTGGAAAAGCTGGAAGACCTGCCGGACATCGCCACCAAGATCGGCATGGAGCTGCGAAATCAATATGTCCTGGGATATCATCCAAGCAACAAAACGCACGACGCGCGCTGGCGCAAGGTTAAAATCAAGCTCCGCGCCCCCCGCGGCCTGCCACCCCTCACGGTGTACAACAAGACCGGCTACTACGCACCCAGCCACTAGTCTCAGGGCTTTTGTAGCGCGGGTCTTTAGACCCGCATCTTTCGTTTCCGGCGCGAGCATTCTGCGTCTGCTGACTCCGTCGCTGCTGGTCGCGTTGGCGTTTTGCGTATTCGCGACCGCCGCCTTCGCGCAAAACCCGTTTCCCGCCACGCCGCCACCTCCGCCTCCCGGACAAAATCCCGGCCCTGGCGCGCCAATCTCGGTCAGCGTGAACTTGGTAGTCTTGCACACCACGGTCCTCGACGATCGCGGCCGCTTTGCCGAAGGCCTCAAAGAAGAAAACTTCCGCGTCTTTGAAGATAAGGCGCAACAAAAGCTTTCTGTCTTCAAACGCGAGGACATTCCCGTCAGCATGGGCCTGGTCATCGACAACAGCGGCAGCATGCGCGAAAAGCGCCCGCGCGTGAACGAAGCCGCGCTAACGCTGGTGCAAGCCAGCAATCCCGACGACGAAGCCTTCGTGGTGAATTTCAACGACGATTTCTACTTGGACCTGGACAAGGACTTCAGCAACAGCATCCCCGAACTAAAAGAAGCCCTGGAACGAATCGACTCGCGCGGCAGCACCGCCCTCTACGACGCCATCATCGGTTCGCTGGATCACCTGAAAAAGGGCAAGAAAGATAAAAAGGTCTTGCTGATCGTCACCGACGGCGAGGACAACACCAGCCGCAACTCCCTGGAAAAAACCGTCCGCGAAATTCAGCGCACCAACACGGTGATCTACACCATCGGCCTGCTGGGCGACGAAACCAAAAAATCCAAGAGCAAAGCCAAGAAAGCCCTGCAGCAAATCGCCCAAGCCTCCGGTGGCCTGGCGTTTTTCCCCGAAAACGTCGAGGACGTGCACAACATCTGCGAGCAGGTAGCCCACGATATCCGCAACCAGTACACCCTGGGCTACTATTCCACGAACGACCGCCAGGACGGCAGCTACCGCAGCGTACAGGTGGATATCATTCCGCCGCGTGGCCGTGGCAAGCTCGTGGCGCGCACTCGCAACGGCTACTACGCCCCCAACGCCGCGCAAAAACCAGCCTCGGGCAACTAGTTTCGTCTCGCCAGTTTATCAACTCTACGGTTCGTCGGATTGAATCTGGACCAGCGCGCCGACATTTGGCGGGCGTGTTTCTCCACCCCAGCGCGAGGACTTCACGGCCTTACTACGCAGACGGTTTACGAAGTTTCCGATGTTGATGGAACTGGAGATGAAGTGCTCCACCTTTAGCGGACCGGCCACCTTAACGGTGCGAATCCAATGCAGCCCGCTGCTGATGGCGCATCCGCATTCGCCGCAATTGGGATTGCCGCCAAAAACGCAAGGTTCCACGCGGCTCTTGAGGTCCGCGGAATAATTCGCGGATAGTTTGGCGAACACGCAGTCGCCGGGATCCTTCGGCGGTGCGATCATCGCTTTGGCCAGGTTTTCGTTGAACAACAGCTTCGGATACTTCTTGCCTAACGCGGGCAGTTCCCCCGCCAAGGCTTGACGGTCCGCGGGCGTCAAGCGTTCCGCGCTCTCCTCACCCATTTGCGGCGTGTACACGCTCACCCACACGCAATTGACTTCGCCGCGTGCATTCCAGAACTTTACGTATTCCTCCAAGTAGCCGGGGCGCTGCAGCATGGGGCGCGTGACGGTCCAATGGATGTTCACCTCACGGCCCGCCAGGTTGCTGAGGATGCGTTCGTACGTCGCCGGTTTGCGCCGCACGTCATGATGCTCCGGCAGCCCGTCGATGGACACCGCCACCCGCACACGGGGCAGCTTCATCCACTCCAGCGGGATAGGAATAATGCCGCTGGTCACCACCAGCGTAAAAACTCCCATCTTGCTCAGCACTGGCAGGATGCGGGACAGCTCGCGGTGGCGCACCAGCGGTTCGCCGCCAACCAGCGAAACGTGCATCGGTCGATGCTTGCGCACCAGCTGAATGACCCCGTTGACCAGATCGTCGCCGCGGAAGTCGCTTAATTCGCGCAGCGTAACCCCGCCGCCAAGGTGCGCGTCGCCATACGCGTAACAACCCGGGCAGCTCAGCGGACACTCGCGCGTGATTTCGATGCTTAAAATCGGGACTTTGCCGCTGAGGATGCGTCCCCAAGCGGCGAACAGCTGTAACGGCGCGATGCTTTGCTTCGGAGCGACTTCTGGACTTTCAGCGTGCTTGGCGGACATATTCATTTGATGCCACATTCCGCTTCCCAGCTACCTCGCAATTGTGCGCCTAATTTCCTAGGTATAAAATCGATTTTATTGCCCGGACAGATTTTGCCGAACCTTTTTCCTCCGACCCGTTTTTCCAGGCCGCCACGCCAGTGTCCGCGGGTGCCGGCCCCGGGACCCATTCACTGGACCCAGTTGCGGGTCGCTGCTTGTTTTCTAGTGTATAATTCGCGCGCTTGGCCTCTGGGGGATTTTAATGGCGGCGGAAAAAGCTCCGATGGTGTGGGTGCCGGTGTGTTGCGGGCGGGTCATGCGCTACAACGTATTTGGACGCGAGGATGGCGGGGCCTTTGCCACGCTCGGGTGCCGCATTTGTGCCCGCAGTATCACCCTGGAGCAGGAGAACCCGGAGAAGCTAAAGGAATATGGGGAGCGCGCCACTGTGGTGCAGATGATCGGCTCGCCGCGTCCGCCCACGGAGGATCGCACCAAGTCCGTGCTCGATGGCGGCACCAACGAACCCACGTTATGAGTGAGAGGGAAACGGCGCTCGTAGTGGGCACGCGGAAGGCGGAAAGCTAGAGAGTAATTCAGCGCCATAGACGACCGCCGGCGGCGACGGCCGTTTGCGAATGACAGGCTCGCATTTAGCCCCAGTGGTGTACGACCAAGAGTTGGAACCGCGGCGTGACCATGATTGGCGAGACGATCTCTCACTATCGCATCCTGGAAAAACTGGGCGCTGGCGGCATGGGCGTCGTCTATAAAGCACAGGACACCCGCCTGGACCGTGCGGTAGCCCTAAAATTTCTCCCCGACAATCTCCTCCATGACCCCCTGGCGCTGGAGCGTTTCCGC
Organism: Candidatus Acidiferrum sp.; assembly: GCA_035314845.1. Lineage (GTDB taxonomy): Bacteria > Acidobacteriota > Terriglobia > Acidiferrales > UBA7541 > Acidiferrum. Next base: position 13,824 of record DATFYV010000249.1, on the reverse strand, counting down.
CGCGAGGTGCATGCCGCCTCGCACCTGAATCATCCCGGTATTTGCACCATTTACGACGCCGAAGAAGAGGGCGGCAAACCCTTCATCGCCATGGAATTTATCGACGGCGAGACCCTGCGCCAGTTCATTGAGGGCAAGCCACTACCCCTCGAAACCATGCTGACGCTCGGCATTCAACTGGCCGACGCCATCAGCGCGGCCCACGGCGAAGGCATCATTCACCGCGATATCAAGCCCGCAAACATTTTTATTACCCGGCGCGGGCAGGCCAAAGTCCTGGACTTCGGCTTGGCCAAACTCGTTCCCAAGATCGGCATTTTGGGCGAGGAAACCGACATCTCCGGCTCAGGCAGCGCGGTGCGCGGACCGGCCAAGGCCGCGGCGGTGGGCGCGGGGGCCAAGGTCACCGCGGGCGGCGGTCCGCCCAGCGCCTCGCAAGACGCGCAGTCCATCGTCGGCGTAATCAGCGGCACGCCGTCCTACATGTCTCCGGAGCAGATTCGCGGCGACGACCTGGACGCCCGCACCGATGTCTTCAGTTTGGGGCTGCTACTCTACGAAATGGCCACCGGCAAGCAGGCCTTCGGCGGCCAAACGGGCGGCGCGGTGATTGAAGCCATCCTGACGCGCGCCCCGGTGGCCATCCGCACCCTGAATCCAGAAGTACCCGCGGACCTCGAAGCCGTCATTAATAAGGCCGTTCACAAAGACATCGCCCAGCGTTATCAGAGCGCCGCGGACCTTTGCGCGGATCTGGCCGCCATCAAACGCGGCCTCGAGACCGGACACACCGCCGCCACGGTAATTGCCATGCCCGCGCAGGGAAAGGCATCGCCATGGCGAAATAAATGGCTGATTGCCGGAGTGGCCGGCGTGGCTCTGCTCGCCGCAGTTCTCGGCGCCTGGCTGTACAAAGCCCGCCAAGCCCGCGCACTGGCCGACACCGACACCATCGTGGTCGCGGACTTCATCAATAAGACCGGCGATCCGGTATTTGACGACACCTTGCGCCAGGGTCTCGCCGCGCAACTGCAGCAGTCGCCCTTCTTAAATCTCCTCTCCGAACAGAAAATTCAGCAGACCCTCCTGCTCATGGGCCGCACCGCGGATACCAAGCTGACGCCCGAAATCGCGCGTGATATTTGCCAGCGTTCCGGAAGCAAAGCGTACCTAAGCGGCTCGATCTCCAGTCTGGGGAGCCAGTACGTCATCGGCGTGAAAGCCGTCAATTGCCAGACCGGCGACGCGCTGGCCTTGCAGCAAGTCACCGCCGACAACAAAGAAAAAGTTCTGAAGGCCCTCGACGAAGCCACCACGCAACTCCGCGAACGCCTGGGCGAATCGCTGAAAACCATTCGCACGCTGGACACTCCCATCGAGCAAGCCAGCACCCCGTCGCTGGAGGCCTTGCAAGCCTTCAGCCTAGGGCGCAAAACCATGAGCGGCAAGGGCGACTATGCGGCTGCCATACCTATGTTTGAGCGCGCCATCACCCTCGACGGGCGCTTCGCCATGGCCTACGCCTTGCTCGGTACCTGCTACAGCAATTTGGGTGAGAGAAATCTCGCCGAGGAAAACACGCAGCACGCTTACGCTCTGCGCGGGCACGTCAGTGAACTCGAAAAATTTTACATCGAGTCCCACTACCACAATTACGTCACCGGCGACCTCGACCGCGCGCGCCAGGTTTACGAGACCTGGGCGCAAACCTATCCGCGTGACAATGTGGCCACCGGCAATCTCGGAGATCTCTATCTAAAACTCGGGCAGTATGAAAAATCCCTCACCGAGGTTCAGGAAGCCATTCGCCTGGCCCCCACGTCCACCATCAACCATGCCAACCTGGCCGAAGTCTACATTCGCCTCAACCGTTTCGGTGATGCCCGCGCCGTTGCCGACGAAGCGGTGCCCAAGAACTATGACTCCCCCACCATGCATTTCCTCGCCTACGATTTAAGCTTTCTGCAACACGACACCGAGGGCACTGCGCGCCAGGTCTCCTGGGCCTCCGGTAAAGCCGGTTACGAAAATATTTTGCAGTATCTCCAGGCCGAAGTTGCCGGCTACGCAGGCCACCTCAATAAAGCGCGCGATCTGTCTCGCCAGGCCGTGGCCTCCTCTCTGCGCTCCCAACAGATGGAGATCGCCGCGCGTTGCGAGGCCGCCGAAGCCTTGCGCGAAGCCACCTTTGACAAGGTTCCCGAAGCTCGCCAGCACGCCTCCGCGGCTCTGGCGCTGTCTCGTGGCCGCGATGAAGAATTTGTCGCCGGACTGGCCCTGGCCATGGTCGCAGACCCCGCCACCGCGCAGACCTTGGCTGAAGACATGGCCAAGCGCTATCCCCTCGACACCATCGTGCAATTCAATTACCTGCCCGCCTTGCGCGCCCAGATCATCCTGGACCGGGCCGGCAATGCCTTGGAAGCCATGAAGGCCGTGGAAGTCTTGCAAGCTGCCGGTCCCTACGAACTTGGCGCGCCGGGCAACAGCGCCATGAATATCACCATGTATCCTGTCTACGTGCGCGGCCTGGCGTACCTGCGCGCCGGGCAAGGTTCAGCCGCGGTCGCCGAATTTCAGAAGATTGAGGAGCACCCCGGCGTGGTCGTCGGCGAAACCATCGCATCCTTGGCGTATTTAGGTATGGCGCGCGGTTACGCCATGAGCGGCGACTCCGCCAAGGCCAAGGCTGCCTACGAGCAATTTTTTCAGATGTGGAAAGACGCCGACTCCGATGTGCCAGTCCTAAAAGCCGCCAAGGCCGAGTACGCCAAACTTGGCTAGCTGTCGCGGCACACGCAATTCCGGTTATTAAACCTTTGCTTTTGGTCCCGAGGGGTGCGCGGGCTGGGCCGCCTGTCCCCGCTCAATCCGCCACGGAGTAAGGGCCGCTAGTTTGGTCTGCCCAGCCAGGAATACTGCCAAGCCACCGAAACGTTCTGGTAGTGCCCGCCATACCGGACATAGTCGCTATTGTTATAGCTGATTTTGAGACTCTGGTGCTTACTCACTGGGACTGAGACTGTCGCACCGATGAGGGAGCTCACTTGAAGGGTTTGTGGGTTTTCTACGCCATTCAAACTGGTACGACCGCCGAACCAGAGATTGCTGTCGAGCGAGGCCCAAAGCCGAGGCTGTACGTCGTAACTCAGGTGCCCTTCGAAGGCGCCGATGGGTGCTTGCGATTGAGACTGTGTGCCGGGAATGAATGCGTTATGCGACCAGAACTCGGGGTTCGTCGTGAACAACCACACGGCGCCGGAGGCATCGAGCACCCAATGGCCCCAGCGTTGTGAATACCCGAGTTCCGGTTTGAAGGCCCAGCGATTCGCGCCATTATTGATCAGCTTGGTCCCATCGTATTGACCCGTGGGAGCCACGATCTTGAGACTCACGCCGAGGATGGTCTTCTGGCGCCATTTTCCGAATTCGTCTACGGTCATCGCTGGGCCGCCCTTGAGATTCACCGTGAAACGAAAAGTGGAATCCAGAAGGCCGGAACGATAGAGCTTGGTTTCATCGTCAATAAATGTGCCGTGGAAGTTACCCACGCCGTAAGGCAGCGAAGCAGTGATGTTGGCCGAGCGGCCGAAGAAACTTAGGGAGTGGTAGTAAGTGAAGACCGAGACGTGGAGTTTTGTTGTTGCATCCTTAATGGGAAGTACGTTGTTGAAGAAAATATCGCCCTCGTAGAAGGAATACGTCAAGATCACTGCGTTCGAATGGATTGGACCGATGACATAGGCCCGTGGCGCAAGGTCCTGCGCGGAAAGCGCTTGTAGGGAACACGCTACAATCACTGACCACAAGACAAGTCTAGATATGGCTCGCATAGGTCTTTCCGGGGGCGTCTCCTTCAGGCTCTCGTTAGAGCTAGCTCCGCTTGCCAGAAGCCACTATCGGTGCTTGTTACATCAGCATCTTGAACAGCGCCCAAATATCCTTAAGCGGAATCTGCAGTGCCGCGACGGCTGCAAATGGCAACAGCGCAACTGTAATGAGTTCCAGGAGCTGGTTCCTCTGAAATGGCAGCTTAGTCATCCGGTAAACCCCGGCGACCGTCGAGTTGAGATCGATAACTGCCGAGAAGTCCTGCACAGCCAGCATGTCAGCGGGTCTGGAACGAGAATCAATCCATTTCCTTTCAAACTGTCTCACTTGCTCCTGCACGGCCACGCCGTGGCTTAGCCACGCATGGAACCTGGCATTCTTGAGTGGGTTGTAGAAAAAGAGCAGCGGACCGACAAATAAAGAAGTGATAACAGCGGCAATGAAGCCGATCAAGTACTTGTAATTGAGAACTGGCTGACCCGCGGACAGAACGAAAGTGGCGAGTCCGCTGGCCAGTGAGGCTGCCAACCCAGCTGCGGGCCATTCCAAAGGACGCAGGCTGAGTCCCAAAAACATGAGCCCCCCGCCTCCGTCCGGATGCGAGCCTTCGATTTGCAGATCCAGGTGTGATACCTGCCACAGAGCGTTCCACCAAAGACCCACCCGGTATAGGAAACGCACGACAACGTAGGTGTAGACCGGCTGGCTGACAGCCACAAACCACCATCCCGCGAGAGTCAATTTTCTATGTTCTTCGTAACCGAGAGCGCGCCATGAGGAGGGGAAATCAGCAGCAAAGACGGTAATAGCAACTAAATAGGCGGAGTATCCGTATGCCAACGCGAGGAAAACCCAGTCGGTCAGAGGCGCATTGCGAAGCTGCATGGTCGAGCTAAGAATGGTCCGATAGCGCTCTCGCTCGTCGTCCCGAATCAGCCCCGATTCCAGAAAGTGTTGCATGATTCTTTGAAAGTTGTGTCGACACCTGTACGGCGCTTGCAATAGGAGTGGAAGCGCAACGAGGAACCGGGCATACATCCCAGCATCCTTGAGAAAGGACTCCGGTTGTGTGCGCCCGAGGGCTACACCCTGAATGGCCGCCAGTATCGCCAGCGGAACCCAGGCGACGCAGACCGTCAGGATGATCCTCTGTAACAGGGAAAACCGATCAAACCACAGTCGCTTGAGCGGTCTTTCTAGGCCGAAAAGCGAGCCTCCGTCAAAGAGAGGAAATTCCGGCGCATCTGAATCAGCGCTGGATTCTGGCTTGTTCTCATCCATTACGATCTCCACCGGCAATGCAGCGCTCTTTTCACCACGTAATCACGGACCAGCCACGAAATATCGGAGAGGCTCCGAGATTTCGGGCAATGCCAACTCTTCAGTCATTCCTATGAACCAAAACCGTCCTCGTAATTTACTAATTCATAAGCGCTTACGCGCGCGAGCACGGAACGCTGCAATCGGAATCTGCCGTGCACCAATTTACAAAGCACGAAGCGCTCCGTAAGGCGACGAAGAGAGAAGCGGCCGCCAAGGCGGAGTACGCCAAACTCGGCTAGCTCTCGCAGCCGACCATCCCGGCGGTCCAACCTTCACCTACGACGAATTCGGCGGACAGACGGGGACATTTCCTGCTACTTTCGTTTTTATGACTCGACGGGCTCGCAAAATCTCCGGTGAACGTCCCGTGCGCCCAGGTTTCCCAATGAGCGAACCGGGCGAGGTGTGTTTCTCTCAATCCAGACGATTCTGGATATGCGTCCGTCACCGAAGAAACCGTCTGGTGTATACCGCACGCACCGGAAACTTATTTAGTCGACAATATTCCGTTCTATGCCGCCAACATTAGCCTCGGGGATGAGATTCGAGCGAAAAAGCGCAACGGGAGATTATTTTTCACGGAGCTCGTGAACCCGTCGAAAAATACCACGGTACACGTCTTTGCTCGTCAGAGGTCACTCGGCCCTTCAATCGTTCCTCGATTGCAACGTGACAATCTTCTCCCGCGCCATACCACGCTCCCAGTACACAGACTACATTCGCATACATTGCATACACTTCGGAGCCGCATGGGAACCCGCGGCTAGCTTCTTTATGTATTTGGAATTCGGGGCCCCCCTCGATGTCTTGGCCACTGACCTCGCTGGCAGTCGGTTTGCCGTTGCCTCGCCTAAGTTCCAGCGGGTAAAAATAGGTAGCTGCCAACCTGCATTTCCCCTATCCGTGAATCCTTTTGCTCCGTCTGGACCTCCTCCATTACAGAGGGCCATGGGTTATGAAAGAAATCAGTGTTTCTAACTTGCATGCTAGTTCCGACGCGCTTCATAGGGCGCAGTGTGTGGATGTGCGCTCCCCCGCTGAGTACGCCGCCGGCCATCTTCCGGGAGCTGTAAACATCCCCATGGAGCAAATCGAGGCCCGCTTGGATGATCTCCGCGCGGGCTTGCCCATAATTCTGGTCTGCCAAGCCGGGACCCGAGCGCGCACCGTCGCGCGACTGTTGGAGCCGGCGCGGCCAGATGTCGCAGTGCTCTCCGGAGGCACCAACGCCTGGGTTAAGGCTGGTCTCCCGCTGGTGGTCAACGCCAAGACCCGCTGGTCCCTCGAGCGGCAAGTGCGCCTAGCCGCTGGGCTATTGGCCTTCACCGGTGCCGCACTGGCCGCCACGGTCGACGTTCGTTGGTTGTATCTTTCCGGGTTCATTGGGCTTGGCTTGACGTTTGCCGGGCTTACCGACGTGTGCCCTATGGGTATGCTACTCGGCAAAATGCCTTGGAATTCGACCCCGAGGTCGGTACCCGTGACGCCACCCACTGCCAGGCATGTCTCGGGGTGAAGCGCCAGCTAATTTGAGCTCTCGCGTTGAATAGGTGAAATAATGCCGCCATGGACTTTGAAGCGCTCGCCAATGAACACAAAGACGCGGTATATCGCCAAATGATCCGCGCCTGCGGCAATCGCGAAGACGCAGAGGATGTCCTGGTCGAAGCGCTGCTCAAGGCCTATCGCGGTCTTTCGCAATTGCGGGATGTTGTGGCGTTCCGATCCTGGCTGGCGCAGATTGCCAGGCGCATTTGTTGGCAATTGCGCGAGCGGCAGTCGCTCATGCCCTTGCTGCAACTCTCCACGCTGGAAGAAGAAGGCGCGCAGATTCCCCAACACCAGCCGTCGGTGGAAGAACAAGTGGCGCTGCAAGAGATGAAAGCCATCCTGCACGCCGCCGTTGCCAAACTGCCCGCGGAATACCGCGCCGTTTATCAACTACGCGATCTGGATGAGATGCCTGGAGATGAAGTTGCCGGGCGCTTGGGAATTTCTCTTGCGGCTATGAAGTCGCGCTTGCATCGCGCGCGGGAACTCGTACGGCAGTCCTTGGATGCGGTTTTGCTTAGGCATCCCCATCCGACGCATCTGCCAGCCATCGGTGGCGATCAGTGAGATCCAGGAGGATCACATGGAAGTACTCGTTGAACATCTCGGCGCGGTACAGTTTGAAATAAAGGCGCGGCAGCACACGATCGCTTGCGATCAGCCGCCGGAAAACGGCGGATTTGACGAGGGCATGACCCCGCCGGAACTCCTGCTTGCTTCGTTGGGGGCATGCGCCGGGTATTATGCCACGCAATATTTAAGAAAACGCAAACTAGCTACCGAAGGCACAAAGGTTCGCGTTACCGCGGATAAGGTCAAAGATCCTCCCCGAATGGACAATTTTCACGTTGCGGTGCAGGTGCCTTCGACACTGAGCCAGGAGCACCGCATCGGCGTCGAAGAAGCCATACACCACTGTCTAATTCACAACACCCTGCTGCATGCCCCCAAAATCACTCTCGATGTGCAGCCAACGCAAGACTTAGGCAGCGGTGCAACCCCGCCGCAGGGCCAATTCATCAGGTCTTGAGTTCCCCAGCGGGGCAGGGTGGCACACCCTTAAGGCTTGGCGCGTGAGTCCGGATTTTTCTGGAAGTTGAATTTGGCTGCCTCACTCCTTGCGCCTTTTCAAGGGTGCGGTCTTTGAATCTGCTTTGTCCGGAGAGAATGAACAGCCTTGAATGAAGGCGGCTTTTGGAGGCCCTTTTGTCACCATTCTTGCCACAGACTCGCGCTAAACTCATGTGCTAGATTGGCATTCGGCCCTGAATTGGGAGGCTGATTATGCGACCCCAGAAATATCCTGACCGACCTCGCAAACGCCCCTCGACATTTGCTGAAGTTCGCCACGACGCTGAGAAAAGATTAGAGCACGGATTGAAACTCGACTTCGACCAGATCATGCTCGACATTGCGGCTATACGCGTGCGTGCAGAGACCCTGGCGAAGAAGTGACTGGCTAATCGCTTGGCCGGATTTATCCGGCGGCCGGGTCAATCGAAGTGCGGGGCTGCTGAGCTTTCAGCGCCTTCAGACCTTCCAGCGCCTCTGCGAATTGCCGCCTCTCGCCCGCTTTTGTTCTTGCTTGCATGCATTTGTGAATCGCTTCTTTTGCTGCCAGAATTTTCCAGGCCATCATCTTAGGTTCTTTCTCACACACCGCTGCGATGCACAGAAACTGCCATCGCGGCAAATACCGCCGCAAATCGGAGGAACGCGTAATGGACGTCACTGAAGCCACTCCGCGCCCCCCGCAAGAGGAGTGACGGCCGGCAATTCTAGGCCAAACTCAGCGCACCATGCCGCCGCACAGCCGTCGTTGTGCAGAGCCACGATCAATTGCACATTCGACAGAATCGAGTATCTGAGGCTCACACCATTTTCTCGGGTGACTGGATTGCTCTCGTTGTGGCAGTGATTGCAGACGGTCGGTAACGGAAGCATGGAATTTGATACCCGGCCATGACGGTAGCAGGTCCGAACGTGCAGCAGGGATGTATTACGAGCCGTCGGCAAAAGCAGGGGCGTTGTCATGGGCATGACTGAAGCGGGACAGGCGCGACGCTTCCCGATATTCCCGAAACGGCCCAATTCGAATGGGATACTATAAAGTACTATTGACAAGCGATTACGGAAGCTAGTATCATTCGTCGTGCCGCCGCGAAATCCATCCTCATCCTGCCTCCTTCACCCGCATAGCAGCCCTTCGCCAGGACTTGCCAAGACCGGCCGTAATGATCGGTTCCAGGACGCTTCGGGAGGAAGAGGAGGTAACCAGTTAACAAATAAACTTGCCCCATAACTCCAGTCGAATCAACACTTACGTATCATACTGAGCGCAAAGGACTTCAAGTCTATTCGGCTCAGTATGATGCGAAATTCGAGGGGGCTCCTAACCCAATCGCCGAGCACCAATTCCACCCGGCAGCGCGTCTCAGAATTGCGACTCGAACTGCCGAAAGCGCGCTTCCAGCTCCCACTGCTGCGCGGCTTTTTCGCTGCCCTTGAGAAACTCCGCGCAAGCCGCTTTGGGATTTTCCCCGCCGAGCGCTTCGCGGGCACAAGCCGCGGCGGGAGCGCGAAAATTATCCCGCTCTCGCCAAAGACTGTCACCCGCAAGGAAACTGTGCTCCAGGCCGGTGCGCACCAGTTCTTTGAGCTCGGAGTAAGTGAGGTTGTAGGTTTCCACGGCGCGCACAAATTCATGCGTTAAATTAATGCGGCTCACGCCTTCATCGTCGGTGGAGAGGGCCATCGGTACGTGGAATTGGTGATAAATGGGAAAGGGATGCTCGTCGCCAAACACGCCGAGGATCGCGTCGTTGCTGGTGAGATTGATCTCCACCATCACGTGCTTCGCGGCCATCTCTTTCAGAATTTCGTGCGGCCGCGTTTCATACATGATGTCCACGCCGTGTCCGATGCGCTGCGCGTGGCCCTGCTCCACGGCCAGGCGAATGTGGCAGCACAGTCCTTCGTATGGCACTATGCCGGGCGCAAGTTCTCCAGCGTGCAAGGAAATCTGCACCTTGGGATACAGCGTGTGCAGCACGTCCAGCATGTGCATGTGCAGGACGTAGTCCTCCATGGCGATGCGTCCGTCTTCCGGCATTACGAAATTCAGGCCTACAAAGCGTGGATCGATGCCGACGGTTTCAAATGCCAGCAGCGTCTGCGCGAAGACGATTTCCTTGGGCAGCCCGCGCAGCACTTGATAGAGGTAGCGGACTTTAACTTGGCAGGCCGGCGCGGCGTCCGGCTGCGCGCAGCGTTCATTCTTAGCGCGCAACGCTTCGGCGGCGTTAAGTTCCGCGGTGGCGACGGGAATATCGTCGCGCAAGCCGTGCGCCAGCAGATCGTCGCGAAGTTTCACCAGATCGTCCTGCCACGGCGCCGCGGCGGCCGCCGCAGCGGCGTGCGTAAACGCCGGGGTGTGCAGCAGCTCGAGGTACTGCTCATTTTGTGAAGCGGCGCGCGTGGCCAGTTCGTCGAGCCATTCGCCGAGGTGACGCTTGTCCGTACCGCGGAACCTATCGAAGGTCTCGAAGAAATGGTCGTGGGCGGTGGTTCCGGTGGTGGGCACAAAGCCACGCATGGAGAAGGCGTCGATCAGTGCGTCGTACAAATTTTGCTCTTTTTCCGCTCGCGTTGCGGGGACGTCCCCTTCCGGACAGTTCGGCTCAGGATGATCGGCGGAAGCAGAGGTCGTGGGCTTCGCAAACGCCAACGCGGTGGTGTTCACGCACAGATGATCTTCGATAGCGTCCTTGATAAATGTCTCGGCGTAAACCGCTCCGGAGATGTGGTTGTGCAGGTCCGCGCCTTTGGGCATTTTCACCAGCCAGGCGTAGAGCGCCAGCGGACTGGATTTCGCGGTTTCGAGTCCGCGGTTGGCGCGCTCTTCGGCGGCGGAGTCGTTTGCTTTTGGGGCGGTCTTGGTCGCCGCAGGCTTGCTCGCCGCGGTTTTAGTTTGCGCCGGAGCAATCCCAGCGGCCAGCGCCATCACCAGCGAGAACTGCAATACCTTGTTTAGAATCAGGCGAGCGTGTCTCATTTTCAAATCCAGTCGATAGATTATTTGCGGCTAAGATTTCAGCAGCGGAATCTTGCCCGCGTGCAAGCTGTGATATAGATGCTGCTTCTTTTGTGGGGCCAGCATACCAGCAAGGATGGCCGATGTGATGCGGAAAAGTACGCTTACAAGGTAACACGCAGAATGGCCATTGTAGCGGCCGGGCGTTAGTCCCGGCTTGCTGTTTTTCATGTTCGCGAGGTGAAGCGCTTGCTGGAACGCATGTTTCATTTACAAGAGAACGACACCACGGTGCGCCGCGAGCTGTTTGCCGGACTGACCACCTTCACCACCATGGCCTACGTGGTGGTGGTCAATCCGCGCATTTTGTCCGAAGCAGGCATGCCGGTCGAGGGGGTGCTCTTCGCCACTTGCATTTCCGCGGCGGTGGCCACGCTGATCATGGGACTGTGGGCCAACTATCCCATCGCACTGGCGCCCGGAATGTCGCTGAACGCGTACTTCACCTACACGATTGTGCTGGGCCGCGGCGTCCCATGGCAGACCGCTTTGGGCGTGGTGTTCCTCTCGGGCCTTTTATTTCTGCTGTTAACGCTAACCAATATCCGCGAGCACATCGTGAATGGCATTCCCGATTGCTTGAAGCACGGCACCGCCGCGGGCATCGGACTGTTTATCGCCTTTGTCGGCCTGCGCAACGCGAAGCTAATTGTCGCCAATCCCGCTACGTTTGTGAGCCTCGGAAGAGTTTCCGATCCCCAAGCAATTCTTGCTGCCGCCGGAATCGTACTCATCGCCATCCTGATGGCGCGCAAAGTAGGTGGCGCAATCCTGATTGGAATTGTGCTCATAACCCTAGCGGGAATTCCGTTGGGCTTGAGCCACTGGCCCGGGCATTTTTTTTCCTGGCCCGATCCGTCCGGCACACTCTTTAAATTGGACTTGCGCGGCGCCGCCAAAATCGGTCTCGGCGAATTGATTTTCGTATTTTTCTTCGTGGACCTTTTCGATAACGTGGGCACGCTGGTGGGCGTTTGCGAACAAGGCGGATTTCTGCGCGAGGGAAAATTGCCGCGCGCCAGCCGCGCGCTGCTCGCCGACGCCATCGGCACACTATTCGGCGCCGTCACCGGCACCTCCACGGTGACCAGCTACATTGAAAGCGCTTCCGGAGTAGCCGCAGGCGCACGTACCGGCCTCGGCAACGTGGTTATCGCCGCACTGTTTTTTGCGGCCATGTTTTGCGCTCCCCTGGTAGCCGCCATCCCGTCTTACGCCACCGCGCCCGCGTTGGTGTTCGTGGGCGCGCTCATGTGCGGTGCCGTGGCCCGTGTTAACTGGGACGATTTCAGCGAAGCGGTCCCAGCCTTCCTGACGCTGGTGGCTACCCCGCTGACCTTCAGCATCGCCACGGGGCTAAGCATGGGATTGCTGTCGTACACGTTCATGAAAATTGGTACTGGGCGGTATCGAGAAATTAGTCCACTAATATGGATTTTGAGCGCACTTTTTCTCCTGCGCTATGCATTTCTGGGCACCGAGTGAGTGCCTGGCGGGGAGCGTCTTTCCTCGCGTCGGCCGCATAAAAACCTTATTTTACTGGGATTTGTGCGCCTCAGGGTGCGTACATGAACCCCCTTATCGACGGCCCGCAAAGTGCACTGTACGGTGAATGTGTCGGCAGAATTGCGCCGCAGTTTGTCGATGCACGGTCAGTACTTTTGCACCAGTACGCACATTACCGCAGTGGGGAGTCATGGAATTTTTTCATAGGAGTTCGGCAAAGTTTGCGTTAGGAATTCTATCGGTTTGCGATATGATGCGCGTGGCTCGAAACTTTTCCATGACTCTCACATTGCTGTTTTGTTTGAGGGTTTGAAGGATCGGGTACAAATGCAGTCTCCCCGCGACGCCCTGGCCCGGTATATCGGTAGTTGTAGAGATTTTACGCGCGATAAATTCTTGGGAATTTGGAGACGGCGGCGACGCCGTTACGCGCTGACAAATTTCGCAAGCTAGATTTGCAGGTTCTATGAGGAGAGGGATCGTGAAAACCACCACGTCAGTTAGAACTCTATCCATGGCGCTGCTTCTTGCGCTGGCCGCGGCCTGGTCCGGCGGTACAACCGCGGATGCGGGCGCGCATGCGGGCAATACGCCTGGCAACAGTTCTCCGGCAGCGAACAAGGCGGCCACGAATTCCACTGCAGCGAATGCCGCCGCGCAGGACGCAAGTTCCGGCGTGGATCATCCCGTTCCGGCGCAGCGCAACCCGCGCTACAAAATCTGCCGCGACGATGTGCTGTCGCTGAGCTTTCCCATCGCGCCGGAATTCAATCAAAAAATTACCGTGATGCCCGACGGCTACGTCAACCTACAAGGTGCGGGCAGCGTGTACGTGCTGGGCATGACCGTGCCGGAGGCCGTCGAAACCATTAAGAAGGCCTACACCGGGGTGCTGCATGATCCCATCATCGACGTGGATCTGACGGACTTCCAGAAGCCTTATTTCGTGGTTCTCGGACAGGTGGGCAAGCCGGGACAATACGATTTGCGCTACGACATGACCATCACGCAAGCCGTGGCAGTGGCCGGGGGATTTGCTCCCACAGCGAAAACCCAGCTGCTGTACTACCACCCGATTTCCAACAACATGATGGAAGTGAAGCGCCTGAACATCAAAGAAGTGCTCAACGGCAAGAACGTCAACGAGGAAGTGCATCTCTCGCCCGGCGACATGATTTTCGTTCCGGAAAAAGCCATCACCAAGTTTCGCAAATACGTGCCCTACAGTTTCGGAGCCGGCGTTTATCCCAATACCACATTTTAGGAGCTGAAAGGCAACGCGCAGAAAAATGGTATTGAACTATTACAAACTCGCCGAGCAACCCTTCGGAGTCACTCCCGATCCGCGCTTTCTGTATTTGAGCGCCACGCACCGCGAGGCCATCGCCTCGGTCCTTTACAGCGTGAAATCCGGGCGGGGCTTCACGGCGCTGATCGCCGAGCCGGGCATGGGCAAGACCACGGTGCTGTTCAATTTGCTGCAGCATCTCGGCAGCACGGCAAAAACCGCATTCCTCTTT